>ONRO01000306.1 GCA_900320235.1 uncultured Eubacteriales bacterium | reverse complement strand
CCTTCACATATGAATAAATCAGCATTCATGGCATGTGTGACAATACTTTCAGTTGGTCTTGTATCTGTACAGTATGTCAGCTTTATACCTTTTCTTGTGCCATCTGATACTTCATTGTATTTATAGGTTCGTCCGTTATAATCAACCTCTCCATAATTCTGAAGCTTTGACCAGATACACATCGGAATACAATTTGCTCTCGCCTTCTCAGGATTAAACTTTCCTTTTCTTTCAAGTTCTATGGAATATCCGAAACATCTGACACTATGTTTGACTTCAAAAGGTGTTATCTTAAAAACACCGCTTTCGATCGGCACTGAATCCATTAATTCTGAATAATTGATCTCAAAAGGAAGGTTAGGGGCTATAACACACAAGCTTTTTACTATTTTTTCTATTCGTGATGGACCTACTATGGTTATTGGAGCAGTTCTGCCTTCATTTCCCATGGATAATAAAAAACCCGGTAGTCCGGATATATGGTCGGCATGAAAATGAGTAATGCAGATCATATCGATCGGTTTTACTTTTTTTCCGGCACATTTTAATGCAATCTGTGTGCCTTCTCCACAGTCAATCAGCACACTGTGACCCTGACAACTAACAAGACATGATGTCAGCCATCTATTTTTCATCGGAAGCATACCGCCGCAGCCAAGTAATGTTACCTCTAACATTCTCTCCCTCCTGTTCTGAAATATTATTTATAAACACTGCAATAAAAATACACCTGATCCGAACACTGTTCTAAAGCACAGTATATCAAAAAATGAATGAAATAATACTCTGTGAATTAAGAAAACAGTTCTTCACAGATACTGATAAATTCATCTCTGGTAATTATACAATTCAAAGTTTCAAGCAGCAGATTTGCTGTCATATTTGAAGGAAGACCAAGGTGTTTTTTCAGAATATTTCTTTTTTCAGTCGAATTTTCTCCTCCACTGAGTCCATATATAAATAAATCAGTTTTCGTAATATCTTTCTGTGTTTTTTTTCTGCCAGATTCAGAACTGCATTGCGCACCTGATGAAATAATTGCCTTTTCGATTATTTCCTCTGAAATACCTTCAACTCCGAGCTTTCCCTCTTTTGAAGGTCTTGTCTTTCTTTTCTCTTTTCCTGAAATATCAGGAATAAATGCATGTCTTATCTGATCAGAAGGCACTGTTCCTTTCAGAAAATTTCTTATTACGAAACCTGCACTGTCACTGTCTGTCAGAATCAGAATCCCTCTTTTTTCTGCAAGATGACGAATTAGCGTTTGTTTTTCTTTGTCTTTAAATACTCCGAAGCCATCAGTTGTTATTATTAGCCCATCAATAAAATTCGATAACTTGATCTTATCGTATTTTCCTTCAACTATTATTGCTTCTTTTACCTTTATCATTTCATCTGTCCTCTTTTATTATAAGCAATATTTTTGCCACAAGTGTCTCGATCAGTATTCTTGCATCCGAACGAGTACTTTTCATTTTCATATCTGTATCAAGTATCGCATCAAGTATGGCTTTAAGTGTTTCAGAAGAGTATTTCGCGGCCGAATAGCCTGCATTTTTCAACACAAATTCTCTGCTCCCATATTTAAGCTCCTTTGCAGCAGCTGAAATACTTTTTCCGCTTTCAATCGCTGCTTTTGCACGGTAAATATCTACAAAAGCAGAACTGATTCCGCCAAGAATTATTTCCGGTCTTTCATTCTGGCCAAAAAGAATATTAAGCTCATTAAATGTTCCGTTATAATCTTTTTTTGTTATATACCTTGATAAATTATATGCCTTGGTTTCACTGTTTTTCACGCAAAGCAATTCTATTGTTTCAACAGTAATCTCTCCGTCTTTTACATATGCAGACAACTTATCCACCTCATTTTTAAGGGAATTCATATCTGTTCCGATAAGAGAGATTATTTTCGATGCATTTATCTTACTCAGTTTTGATCCGTTTTTTTCTGCCCATTTCATCAGCTGTGATTCAAGGGCAATATCTCCGAGTTTTTTCAGCTCTAAAACAGTTCCTTGCTTCTCAGCCGCAGAAAGAAACTTTACAAATTTCGACTTTGCTTTACTGTCTTTTTTCTTTTTTGATGATGTATCTAATGTTGGCATTGAAAAAATCAGTACAGTTGTCGGAGAAATCTCCGGCAAAAAATTTTCAAGCTCCTTCAAGTCACTTTCAGAAAGAGAGTTTATGTCATAGTCAGTTACATTGACGCATTTCCTTTCAGAGAAAAGAGCAATTTGCTGTGAAGCATCAAATATTTCCTCAAGAGGTGCATCTGATGAAAGCTGAAAGAAATCAAATCCGGACGGATCCTTCCCTACTGCTTTTTTTATCACTGCCTGTGTATATTTCTTAACCAAATATTTCTCATCACCATAAATTACATACAGAGTTTTAAGATTACCTGATGATAGTTCTTTTTTAAAATCCTGTTCATTCAATTTAGCCAAGACTTTTCTCTCCTTATTTCTGTATTACCATCCGGATATGATCTGATTCCTATATTGCCGCATCCGGCAGTATAATAAATCCTGCTGTCATCAATATTCAATGCTTCAATATCTTCCTGTGCAGCAGAAGGACTGTCTGAAATGATTATTTCAGATGCTTTCATTTTTTCAGAATGATTGAGAATTCCATTTATGATCAGATAATCACATTCTCTGAAATCAGATGGAAGCAGTGTGCAATCCGTACTTCCACAAATCATTACAAAATGCTTTCCGTTAAGAATAAACCCGACAGCATTTATTTTTTCAGTTTTAAAAACTGATATTTCTGTTCCGCAACAGCTGTATTTCCTGACTGCTCCATTCTTTTTATCTGAATATATAACCTTATCTGCATTTCCGATAAGCCTGTGAAGTCGTTCGTAGCATTTTTCTTCATTATAAACCTGAACAGTTTTGATCTTCCTGTCAGACATAATATCTTCAATGAATGCACTGGACTGATTCGTATTATCTGTCATAAGGATATATGACAGCTCATCTGCGGATATTTCTTCTAAATATGTATTTACATTTGATATTCTTTCATAGCTTCCTCCGCAGTATAACACCGCTGTTTCATTGTCTTTAGTTAGTACAGCAGTAATACCTTTTCCGGAATCAATAAGTGAAAGCTTTGTGCTGCCTGTCTTCATAATAATATCTGCTGTATTTCCTATGGTAAAAAGCAGAACTGACGAAACAATAAAAACCGTCAGTGTTTTTCTTCTGCGGTTATTCTTTAATATCCGGTATGAAACTGTTATTCCAATGACAATAATAAACACTATCGGCACATATTCTCCTGTTGCCCTGATTCCCGCATAAGGAAGCTCTGATACTTTTGATGCAACTTCTATAATATGTCTTGTCAACAGAGTACATATAAAAATAAGAGGAAGTTTTAAAAATCTAAAAATAACACTTATGTCTGCTATTATCAGTATGAAAACTGTCCATAACAAGATAGTTGCTGCAAAATAAACAAGTACATTTGTTATCAGAGAGTACGGTGCAAAAAAATTAAATAACAGTATAGTAACAGGAAATGTGAATATGATAGCTGATACAGGAACTGTAATTACTGAAATAATCGTTTTTATTCTCTGACTGTGATCTTTCAGATATAACAGTATTCTGTTTCTGATCTTACCGCTTTTTTTCGGGAGCAGCAAAGAATACACTTTTTCATTCAGCTGAGTATTTATTATTATGATCCCAAGCGTCGCAGAAACTGAAAGCAGAAAACCAGCATCGCAAACAGAATACGGATTCAAAAAGCATATTATCAACACAGCTATGCCAAGTGAATTCAGTGAATCAGCCTGACTGTATATGAAATTTCCCACTAAATAGATGATCATCATTATTCCTGCACGAAGAATTGATGGAGTAAAACCGGCAGCCGCCATATAAACTAAAACAAAAGGAACACAGATAAGTGATGCAATATTTTTTCTGCACCTGAAAATAAACATTATTATTGCAGACATCAATCCTGTAATTATTGCCAGATGAAATCCTGATGCAACAATTATATGTGTTATGCCGGCATTTCTGAATACTTTTGAGTCATCGTAGGAAATGCCTGTTTTATCACCGATAAACAATGCCGAAATGAACGCTGCGTCATCTTTTCCAAAATAATCATATATATGTTCTATTATTGACTTCCGGAGCATCAGAGCATAATAATATAACGGCTTCTGTTCATTATGTGTTACAACGACATCTGAATACACCTGCAGACTGCCTCTGAGATAATTGCCTTTTGCAATATCATAATTTCTGTCTGAACCAATCTTCGGATAGAATTTCACCTTTGCTTTTACTGTATCATACAGATCCGCACGCAATGCTTCAGAAGACGAAACAAGTATCTTTGTATGCTGTGGAGAATCCGGAAAATCTATTTCAGACGTTTCAAGCTTATAATATACCCTGTTATTTCTTTCATACGGTAGCTCACATATTGTTCCGGTTACAACAGCTTCATTTTCCATCAATACATCTGTACCTGACACAGATGAGATATTGAAAATAATCAGTACAATTATTGCTGCAAAAGCAGAAAAAAATACTGCCGGAAGAAATGCTTTTTTTCTTAGCGGCCTTATTGCAATGCAGAAACCTGCTGAAACAAGAAAAAAGACAGCAAAGTATTCAGGACTTATTCCATCAATAAAAAATGCAGCCATTAATGCAGCTGAAAATGAAAATCCGATTACTGCAAATGGCTGCAACATAGTCATATCCTCCGGTAAATTAGATACAATACTATCAAAATTCAAACATAGCGATTAATTATGCTCTGATCTTTTCATAACCAGAACAGTTCACAGCTTCACTGAAAAAATCAGCACATCTCAACATTCAGCTTTTTTCCGCCAAGAAGATGGAAGTGAAGATGGAATACTGTCTGACCACCGTCTGCACCGCAGTTTGATACCACTCTGAATCCGCTCTCTGCAATACCAAGCTCTTTCGCAAGCTTTGCTGCAACCTCATATATATGTGCGATAACTGCACTGTTTTCAGCTGTTACATCATTCATTGACGAAATATGTTCTTTCGGTACAATAAGAACATGAACAGGTGCCATGGGATTAATATCCTTGAAAGCATATACTGTTTCATCCTCATAAACCTTTGCTGAAGGAATATCACCTTTGATTATACTGCAAAATAAACAATCCATTTTTATATCTCCTTTTTTTCAATCAGTAAACACTGATGATTCGATGATTTGCAGATTTTTCTGCATAATTTACATTTAATATTATTCTTATAATGTATCCGGATAATTAACCGAAGGAAATTATTATTACTTCTCATTACCGGCTGCCGAAAGCATCTCTTCAGCATAATCCAGAGTTGCTTTGGTTATCTCCACTCCTCCGATTATCCTTGCAAGCTCGTCTCGTCTTCCGGTATGATCCAGAGTATTAACTTCCGTAAAGGTCTTGCCGTTTTCAACACTTTTTCTGATTTTATAGTGACTGTCTGCAAGAGCTGCGATCTGTGCAAGATGAGTTACACAAAGAACCTGTCTGCTTGAAGATACCTCTTTGAGCTTCAGGCCTACTTTCTGTGCTGCACTTCCACTGATTCCGGTATCGACCTCATCAAAGATAAGAGTATCTATATTATCTTTATCAGCAAGAACATTTTTAATTGCAAGCATCATTCTTGAAAGTTCACCGCCCGATGCTATTTTTGCAACTGGCTTTGGTACTTCACCGGGATTTGTCGAAATCAGTATTTCAACATTATCACAACCATTTGAATTAAGCTGACATGGATCAATCTTAATGATCAATTCTACATTAGGCATATCAAGATATGTCATCTCTCTTCTGACAGATTCAGAAAACTCCCTTGCTGCTGCCTTTCGTTTGTTCGATAATTCTTCTGCAAGCTGCTTTGCCTTCTGCTCTGATTTCTTACATAAACGAATCAGTTCTTCTTTGTTTTCATCTATCTTTTCAAGGTATTCAAGCTCGTTTCTCGCTTTATCAAGAAAATCAAGCATTTCCTCGATTGTGCTGCCGTACTTTTTGCCAAGAGTATATATCAGATCAAGCCTGTCTTCTATTTCTTCAAGGCTGTCTCCTTCTGAATCTGCAGCATCATACATCGACAATAGCTCGTCGCGGCAATCCTCAAGCTCATAAACAGCATTCCTCAATCGCTTTGCAACAGAATCTGTTTCCGGCATACAATCAATTATTGATTCAAGACTGTCACATGCATATTCAAGCTGCTGTACTGCTCCGTCTGTATCTTCACTTCCTCCGAGCAATTCATGTGCCTGATTAAGTGCTGAGGCTATTTTTTCCTTATTTTCGATTATCTGTCTTCGGTCAGTAAGATCTTCATATTCACCGACATAAAAATCTGCCTGCTCAAGTTCATTTACCTGATATGACAATAAATCTATTCGTCTTGCCCGTTCACCTTCGTCAACATTTGCTTTATTCAGCTCATTGCGCAGTTTTGTATATTCATGGTAAGCTGCACGATATTCTGCAAGGTCACCTTCAAGCTCACCGAGTTTATCAATATATGTAATATGAAGTTCCGGTGTCATCAGCTCATAACTGGCATGCTGACCATGTATATCTATCAGCTGTTCACCAAGTGCTCTCAATGTACTTACTGCCGCCGGTCTGCCGTTTATCCGACATTTTCCTTTGCCGCTGAGAGATAATTCTCTTTGTACAAGTACAGAACCATCTTCTTCTTTTTCATAGCCAAGTTCTTCAAGTACTGAAACAGCGCTTTCCGAAAGTTCCTGAAATTCTGCGCTTACAAAGGCATTCTCTGCACCATTTCTGATAAGATCCTTTGATGTACGGCTGCCAAGTATTGCATTTATTGAGTCTATTACAATGGACTTTCCGGCACCTGTTTCACCGGTCAGAATATTCAGACCATCTGAAAAATCAATATTTGTTTTTTCAATTACAGCAATATTTTCTATGTATAAATTTTTAAGCATATATTGCCTCCGTTTCAAGTATTAATCAGACATAAGTTTATTCTTTGCTGATAAAGGATCAATGAATCTGCAGACCTGGTTCTCTGCCTGTCATTAGTTTTTTCAGATCTGCTGCAAGATTAGATGCGGCAGAATCATTTCTTGTTGCAACAAAAATTGTATCATCTCCTGCAATAGAGCCTATTACACCTGGACGATGTATAGAATCCAGATCTGCACAAACTGCCTGAGCCATACCTGTTCCTGTCTTGATTACAACAAGATTATGTGCATATTCGATATTCACTACTGCTGTTGTAAACAAATATGAATTCGACATTTCTTCACTGCTTGATACAGTATCATATGCATATTTATATGTTCCGTTATGATCAAGTACCTTGATCAGCCTCATCTCCTTTATATCTCTGGATACAGTGGCCTGTGTAACATTAAAGCCGTCTTTCCTGAGCATTTCCAGAAGATCTGACTGTGTTTCTATACTATTGTTTCTTATCAATTCAAGTATTTTTGCCTGTCTAAGCGTTTTCATTCGTTTTACCTCTTCTCAGCAAATTTATCATTCAATACTCTGTAAAATGATTTTTCTTTAAGAACTATGAATTCCGCACCTAGTTCTGATGAAGTTACTGTTATCCTGTCCTCTTTATTAACAATAACAGTCTTTGCTCCGTCAATTGTAAGAAATACCTGGGTATCATCATCGCATGAAGCATTTACTACAAGCTCTGAATGATGACTGAATATTACTGAACGTCCGAACAATGAATGCGGACAAATCGGTGTCATTACAATACATTTCATTGTCGGTTCTACTACCGGACCACCTGCTGCAAGCGAATATGCACTCGAACCTGTGGGAGTAGATAATATCAGTCCGTCGCTGCGATAATGACAAATATAATCAGTATCTAATGAAACATCAATATCTATCAGCCTTGACAGTGAACCTCTTGATATTACCGCATCGTTGATTGAATAATATTCTGTTCTTTCATTTGATGTTCTATGTACAATTTTAAGCATCATTCTGTTTTCAGTCGAATAATCACCGCTTTTAAGTCTGCAAAGCATATTCAGCTCGTCAGGCTCCAGTCCTGCAACAAATCCAAGTCTTCCCATGTTTATTCCTAGAAGCGGTTTTTTCAAAGGTGAGGCATGTCTTGCTGCATGAATGATTGTTCCGTCTCCTCCGATTGTCAACACCATATCAGAATTTTCTATCAGGCTGTCTGTATCGTCATAAAAACTGACATTAAGATCCTTGTACTTTTCCATCACCTTACGGGGCATATTGATCTTTATGCCACATCTGTGGAGTATTCCTATTGTACTCAGTGAACAGGCATATGCACCCTTTTTTGTAAGATTTGGTATCAATGCTATCTTTTCAATATTCCGCATACTTTATTCACCATTTTTATTTGTCAAGCTCACCGTGTGACTGAGCTACGACAGATTCTATATCAATTTGCTTTTCAGATACCGGAGAATCTGATTTTTCTATGTAAATGAGATATTCGATATTTCCTTCAGGTCCTTTGATCGGAGAATAATCAAGATCCAGTACACTGAATCCATTTTCAAGACAAAAATCATATATTTTCTTTATTACATCTATATGTATCTTTTTATCTCTTACAACTCCTTTTTTACCTACATTTTCTCTGCCAGCTTCAAACTGAGGCTTGATCAGGGCAACTGCCTGACCACCGTCTTTTAGCAGCGGACGTGCTGCAGGAAGTACAAGACAAAGAGAAATAAAGCTTACATCAACACTGAAAAAATCCAATTCATCAGGGACCTGTTCTTTTGTAATATATCTGACATTTGTACGCTCAAGATTGACTACTCTTTCATCGTTTCTGAGTTTCCAGACAAGCTGACCATATCCGACATCTACCGAATAGACTTTTCTGGCACCGTTCTGAAGCATACAGTCTGTAAAGCCGCCATGTGATGCGCCTATATCCATTGTTATTTTATTATTAAGATCTATCGGAAACACCTTCAGAGCTTTCTCAAGTTTTAATCCTCCACGGCTTGCATATTTCAGCTTGTTTCCTCTTAGCTCAATATTTACAGTTTCAGGATAAGTTGTTCCCGGTTTGTCAGATTTCTGATTATCAACATAGATCACGCCTGCCATGATAAGAGCCTTTGCTTTTTCCCTGCTTTCTGCAAGTCCGGCTTCATATACAAGAACATCAAGTCTTTTTTTATCTGACATACTGAAATCACTCCGTTTTTGATTTAGTTATATGGAGAGGCTCTGTTACTTATTTCTTAAGTGAATCTGTGACAATATCATAGATTCCATCCGCGTCCAGCCCAAGCCTGTGAAGTGCTGAATTCACCTTTGCCTGATGAACATAATCTTTTATAGCATTAAGCCTGAATTGGCCTTCAAATCCGTTTTCATAGAGCATCAATCCGAAGCTCTGTCCAATTCCGCCTGATTCTATTCCTTCTTCAAAGAAAAAACAATTCCTGCATCCTGAAATCTTCTGTACAGCACTCTCCGGCAACGGCTTGATCTTATTGAGTTTTAATACACTGACATTGGTTCCCTCAGAGTTAAGTTTTCTCACTGCTTCGCAGGCAAAGGAAAATACTCTTCCATATGTCACTATAACTGTATCAGCAAATTTATTGCCATAAAATGTATAGTCTTCTCCGTCATATTTATAATCCTCAGGAATATAAAGCTCTCCCCCTCTGGGATATCTTACTGCGACTACACCTTTTGTCCTGTATATTGCCGTATCCAGCATAGTATCAAGTTCGTGGAACGAAGAAGGAGCAAATACTGTTATTCCCGGAATAGTATTCAAGAATGCTGTATCAAATATTCCCTGATGAGTTTCTCCGTCCTCACCTACTATTCCTGCCCTGTCTATTGCAAGTACTATATGAAGATTCTGAAGGGATGCATCATGCAGTATCTGATCATAGCTGCGCTGCAGAAATGTCGAATATACAGCAAATACCGGAGTAGCATTTCCGGCAGCAAGACCACAGGCAAATGTAACAGCATGTTCCTCCGCAATTCCGACATCAAAAAATCTGGTTTTATATTTTTTTGCAAATTCACTAAGTCCCGTTCCCATTGCCATTGCCGCTGTTATTGCGCATAATTTCTTATCTGTTCTGGCACGCTCACACATATATTCTCCAAAAACATCAGAATAGCCTAATGATGAGCTTTTGGGTTCTCCTGTTTCTATATCAAATGCAGAAATACCGTGAAATACATTCGGGTTTTTCTCAGCATATTCATAACCCTTTCCTTTTTTGGTACAAACGTGAAGCATCACCGGTCCTCTTGAACGTTTGGCTGCTCTCATTGCCGTCCTGAGCTGATCTATATCATGTCCGTCAAGCGGACCATAATATTTGAATCCAAGTTGTTCAAACATATTCTTCTGATGTCCGAAAAAATTTATTCTGATCCAGTTTTTCAGGCGACTCATTCCCCTTGCAAGCCCCTGACCTATACCCGGAATCTTTTTTAGATGTTTATGAACCCTGCTTTTGGCATCAAGATACGAAGGCTGTATCCTTATCTTTGTCAGATGCTTTGCCATTGAACCTACATTCTTTGAAATAGACATTTTATTGTCATTAAGAATTACTATAAGGTTTTCTTTTGATTTTCCTGCACTGTTCAATGCTTCAAGTGCAAGTCCGCCTGAAAGTGCGCCATCTCCTATCACTGCTATTGTATAGTATTTATCATTTATTATTGTTCCGGCACACGAAATACCAAATGCTGCTGATACAGATGTACTGCTATGTCCTGTATCGAAACAGTCATATTCACTTTCATTTCTTTTCGGAAAGCCTGACAAACCGTTTTCAGTTCTGATTGTTTTCAATTCATCAAGTCTGCCTGTCAGTATTTTATGTGTATAACTCTGATGCCCCACATCCCATACTATCTTATCCTTCGGAGTATTAAATACACTATGAATAGCAACTGTAAGCTCTACTACTCCGAGATTTGATGCAAGATGTCCTCCATTATTTGAGACAACTGTCATTATTTCTTCTCTGATCTCGTCAGACAATTCATATAGTTCATCCGTACTGAGCTTTTTGAGATCAGACGGAGAATTTATTCTGTTCAAAATATTATCTTCTGTCATTTTGATTCTCCATCCGGTATATATGTAATTCCGGGATTTCCATGAATCCTCTTTCCATAATTATCTTTAAAACCCTTTGTTTTTATACAAGCATACATATTATTATACTACTTTACGGATAAATATTCAATCAGTTTTCACGGTTTAAAAGAAAATATGCAAATTCTTTAAGTGCTGTTGTATCTTCATCAAATAATTCAAGACATGCCACTGCTTCTTCTGTAAGTTTCCTGCTGATAGACATACATTCTTCTATTCCCAGAAGTGCTGCATAAGTTGATTTTTCATTTTCACTATCACTTCCGACAGGCTTTCCAAGTTTTTCGGTACTTGATGTAATATCCAGCACATCATCTACTATCTGAAAAACAAGTCCTATTTTCTCTGCATATGATACAGCAGCATTCATCTGTTGTTCAGTTGCCCCTGCTGAAATACATCCTAGCTTTGCAGCGCCAATTATCAAAGCTCCTGTTTTCTTACTATCCATAACCTTCAGATGCTCTACATCCACCTTTTTTCCTTCACTTTCAAGATCTATGATCTGTCCTCCGAGCATACCCTCTGCTCCTGCTATCTGTGAAAGAACCTTTATTGCAGACAAACACTTCTCTGTTCCGTTCAAAGCGACTGATTTTTCAGAAGATGCTGTTTCAAACGCAAGAGTAAGAAGTCCGCTGCCCGCAAGAAGCGCACATGCTTCACCGAATACTTTATGATTAGTAGGTTTTCCTCTTCTGAGGTCATCATTATCCATACAAGGAAGATCATCATGGATAAGTGAATATGTATGTATCATCTCCAGGGCACATGCAAAAGGCATTGCTGCTTCTTCTTTTCCTCCGCAAAGCTTTGCAAATTCAAGAACAAGCATAGGTCTAATTCTTTTTCCTCCTGCTGTAAGACTGTATTCCATTGAATCCACAAGATTCTTTATGTATTCATCCTTCTCAGGAAGATAAGAAATAAGCTCCTGTTCAATATTATTCAGTTTTTCAGACATGTTCATTCCTCCGTTTTCTCTATTTCTGATATATCAGTTATTTTTTGTTCTGCTTTCTTTAATACTTCATAGCATCCGGAAGTAAGCTTTGTCCCCTCATCAAACAGCTTCATAGCTTCATCCAGAGAAATATTACCTTGTTCAAGCTTTTCTACTATTTCTTCAAGTCTTTTTAATGACTTTTCGTAATCAGATCTTTTCATTCTTTACCTCCATTTCATTAACAGTACACTTCGCTGTTCCGTCCGCAAATCTCACACGGATCTCATCACCCATATACAGTTCCTTTGCAGTTGTGATCATATTTTTTTCTTTTATTACAACTGTAAATCCCCTTGAAAGCACTTTGAGCGGACTTAATGAATCAAGTCTGGATGAAAGTGAGATATAATCATTTTTATTATTCATTACTATGGTTTTATACGCACTGTTCAATCTGTTTGACAGCATATCCATATCTATTTGTCTTGTTCTTATCAGTTCAGTTTTATCCCGTAGTACTTTCGATGATGAGATACTGTCAAGCTTATTCCTTGCCGAAGCCAGATATAATCTCAGTTCTTTTTCGAGCCTTTGTCTGTATAACAGTATATTCCGAGGCAATTCTCCTTCCTCCGGTGAAACAAGTTCAGCTGCCGCAGATGGAGTTGATGCCCTTACATCAGACACAAAATCACATATTGTGAAATCTGTTTCATGGCCAACCCCCGATACAACCGGTATACTGCATGAATATATCGCTCTCGCCAGGTTTTCATCATTAAAAGCCCAGAGATCCTCTATTGATCCTCCGCCCCTGCCAATTATTATCACATCGGCACATCTGAGCCGGTCAAAACGTTTTATAGCCTCTGTTAGCTGTTGTGCGGCTTTTTCTCCCTGAACCTGAACCGGACACATTATTATTTCGCCGATAGGATAGCGTCTTGAAAGAATACGGCATATATCTTTTACTGCCGCACCCGTCGGTGAGGTTATGACGCCAATCCTCATGGGATACTGTGGTATCTGCTTTTTGTGAGCATCATCAAATAACCCTTCGTTTTCCAGCTTTCTCTTCAGCTGTTCATATGCCAGACTGAGTGCTCCGATACCATCAGGCTGCATATCCTCTATATAAAACTGATATTGTCCGGTAACACTGTATACCGAGACATATCCCCTGACCAATACTCTCATTCCGTCCTCGGGATGAAATTTCAGCCTCGAAGCATTTCCAGCAAACATAACTGCCTTTATGGCGGCTTTTTCATCTTTCAGAGACATATACAAATGACCTGTACGGTAATGATCTGTAAAATTTGATATTTCACCCTTAAGATATATCATTTTCAGATTACTGTCATTATCCATAAGAGATTTTATATAAAAATTCAACTGTGATACTGTCAGCACAGACATTTGTTTCACCTCTATTTATATATTATTAAAAACCACTGTTTTTCAGTATTCAACTGTTTTTACGTTCATTCAAAACGAATCTGGGAATCCTGCATATCAGGAAGATCAACTCCTATATGTAGACAGCCTGCTCTTGTTATACATCTTCCTCTCGGAGTTCTGTTGAGGAAACCTATCTGCATCAGATACGGTTCAATAACATCTTCAATTGTTACAGCTTCTTCACCTATTGCTGCTGCAAGTGTTTCAAGTCCGACCGGACCGCCTCTGTAAAACTTTACAATCGCATTCAGCATTCTTCTGTCATTTGAATCAAGTCCCAATTCATCTATTTCGAGTCTTTCAAGTGCTATCTGTGCTGTTTTCAGTGTTATTACACCGTCAGACATCACCTGTGCAAAATCACGGACTCTCTTCAGCATTCTATTTGCAATTCTCGGTGTTCCTCTGGAACGTGATGCTATTTCCAGTGCACCGTCCTGTTCTATGGCTATTCCAAGAATGCCCGCACTTCTGTTGACAATGCATGCAAGTTCTTCCGGCGAATATAGTTCCAGTCTGAGTGTTACTCCAAAGCGATCACGAAGCGGTGCTGTAAGCTGTCCTGCCCTTGTTGTCGCTCCGACAAGAGTAAATCTCGGAAGAGGCAGATGATATGATGCAGCCATCTGACCCTTTCCTGTCACTATATCTATGGCATAATCCTCCATTGCAGGATATAACACTTCCTCAACTGCTCTTGAAATACGGTGTATCTCATCTACAAACAATACATCACCTTCATTCAGATTCGTCAGTATTGCTGCAAGATCTCCGGGTTTTTCTATTGCCGGTCCCGAGGTGATACGAAGATTGACACCAAGTTCATTTGCTATTATTCCGGAAAGAGTCGTTTTTCCCAGTCCGGGTGGTCCGTATAACAGAACATGATCAAGAGGTTCATTTCTTTGCCTGGCTGCTTCAATAAATACAGCAAGATTCTGTTTTGCTTTTTCCTGACCTATATAATCATCAAGTCTCTTGGGACGAAGAGGATTATCATTATCGTTTTCTCCCATTATCTCAGTAGGAGAAACTATTCTGTTTTCAAAATCGAAATCTTCCATTTGATCAACCTTCCTGATCAGATTATTTATCTCATTATCCGATCTTATTTTTTACCTATTGCTTTTAGTGTTTCTCCGATGATACGTTCAACCGTAAGAGATGGATCTATTCCGCCCATATAAGGAGTAACCTCGTCCGGAGAGTATCCGAGTACTGCAAGTGCTCCGATTGCTTTTTCTACATTTCCGCTCGCCGCAGGCAATACAGAAGTACCATTTCCGGAGGAAATATTTACTTTACTGTCCGGGATTATATTTTTAACCTTATCCTTCATTTCAAGTATTATTCTCTGTGCAAGCTTATTTCCGACTCCGCTGGCTTTGGTCAGAGTTTTACTGTCTCCTGACGAAACTGCTATTGCTATCTGTTCAGGTGTCAATACCGAAAGGATAGCTATTCCAACCTTTGCACCAACACCACTGATGTTTGTCAGAAGCTTAAAGCAATTCAGTTCTCCCGTATCAGCAAAGCCGCACAGCTCAACTGCATCCTCACGCACAATCATATGTGTATATATCATTGTCTTTTCTCCCGTTCCTGGAAGCTTTGACATTGTATTCATGGTTGTAAGACATTTATATCCTACTCCTGCACATTCAACTACAATATAATTCTGTCCGGTATGTATTATCGTTCCGTTAAGGCTGTAGATCATCTTTATTCCTCACTTTTTGTCATATACTGTTTTTTACTCTGTAATATAATTAATTTTTCTAATAACGATCTTTCAGATCATTTTGTTTTTCCGTGGTATTCTTTTTTTACATATACAAGTTCCTGTCTACCATGATAATTGCTGCCTTCAAAATCCATTCTTACAACCCAGGGCATATAATCAATTATTCTCATAAATTCATTGAAACCAAAGCTTTTATCATAATAATTGATAATTGTACTGAATGCCGTTCCGTGTGTACCGATCAAAACATTTTTATCCTTATACTTTTTTAGTATATCATTTATTGCATCTATATTTCTTATCTGAGTTTGTAGCAGATTTTCTCCGCCTTTTTCACAAAAGTTGAAATCAAGCCATCTTCTTTTAAACATTTCAAAAGTACTATTTCCGTCTTCGCCTTTTTCACGTTCCCTTAGTCTGTCATCGCAGATCAGCTCTAAATTCTTAGCCGTGACAAGCGGTTGTATCGTCATAATTGCTCTTTTATACGGACTTGAAACAGCAACATCTAAATTTAATCCACAAAGAATATTATAAGCTTCCATTCTGTCGATTATTCCCTCATCAGAAAGCGGATATGTTCTGTCTGTACCTGAAGTATAATCAGGCTGTGCATGTCTTACAAAAAACAATGATGTCATTTTTTATTCCTTCCTGTATTTAACCTGATATTCGTACTTTGTGTATTAAGCATATTCCTTAGTCTTGTTCCGGAACTTTGTGCATGACAAATAGCCATTGCCAGTGCATCTGCTGTATCGTCAGGTCTAGGCACTTTTTCAAGCTTGAGCAATCGTCTTGTCATTTCCATAACCTGTGGTTTTTTTGCCTGTCCGTAACCAGTCACTGCTGATTTTACCTGAAGTGGAGTATATTCATTTATCGGTATATTATTCATCTGAGCGGCAAGCAGTATTACTCCTCTTGCTTCGGCAACTGCAATTGCTGTTTTCTGATTATTCTGAAAATACAGTCTCTCAATAGCCATTTCATCAGGGTCGTTCTTGATTATTAATGCAACCAATTCATTATAAATATACTGCAGTCTTGCAGGAAACGGCATATTGGCATCAGTTGTTATTGCACCATAATCCACAGCCTGATATTTTCCTCCGCTGTAATCTATTACTCCGTAACCAACAATAGCATAACCCGGATCTATTCCAAGAATTCTCATTCAATAATCAATTCCTTTATTATTCAAAACTTATTTTTATTATACTATATTTTTTTTATTTGTTCAACACCATCGCCGGCAGCAGAAGGGTATTTAAATTTCTTAATATGAAATTTAAATACCCTGTCATCCTGAGCATAAGCGAAGGATCTTTTTCACAAAATCAGAAATATCAGAAAGATTCTTCGTCGCTCTGCTACTCAGAATGACATAATAGGTTGTGATTTTTCTGAAAATTGATTTCTGTGCGGCAGCAGCGTGACCGGCATTCCGCCGGTGTCGCGACGCGCAATTGCTCCGTATACACTGCGCTCTGACTGAGAACTACTGTTGCACTCCCGCGGCTCTGATTTCTTCTGACCAAAAATTTTATTAAAGTTCATTATAGTTCCTTCAAAACTCCCAGAATTATTTTACACGAACGCTTTACGAGCCCGAAGAATATGCCCCTGGTGTACCGGTCACGTTTATGCACTATCGCTACACTCATACCTGGGACTTCTTTTACTCTCCGCAGCTGATTAACTTTTTCTTTCCTTTAACAATTTTTTATTTACCTGACCTTTTTCAGAACTCAGAGAACTGTTTTGTACAAACGCAAACTCAGCATGAAACAGGATTCAAAGCAGATAATCCTGCAGATGTTCATTTTCTTCTTTGATATTAAAAAAGTGGAGTAATAAATACTCCACTCTTTTATCCTTTATATAACCAAGGCATGAATTTCCACTCAACAACCTTCTTTTTTAATTCGTCACTTGTACATGCCGAGATTTTGAGATAGCTGTCATAACCTTTGTTTTTCAGAAGCTTTCTGATCGAT
>ONRO01000302.1 GCA_900320235.1 uncultured Eubacteriales bacterium | reverse complement strand
CAAGCTCCGAAGCATCCACAAGTCTTATATACTTTTCGCCGTCTTCTTTTACAACACCGTTTTCCACGGTATAATTATGGCTCACAAGCTCAACAAGAACCCCTCCGAGTCTTCTCTGCTTATAGGCGGTGACCATATTTTTTATTACCTCTGCTCCGCCCTCTTCTGTAAAATTCATATGTGTAAATCCACATACAGGACATTTGATTTCACCGTCTGTCATTTCAGTTGAACAAAACATACATATCATTTATGCAGTACCTCCTTCGATCGCCTTTATCAGCTTTCTGTATTCTTTCTTGTATTCCTCAAGTCTTTGTCTGATATCTGTTATTTCATTTTTAAAGTAAGCTCTTTTTCTTTCCATCTGATCCTTGCGTTCAAACAAGGTCAGGGATGCAATATCGACATCAGGGAATAGCTTATCTATCGCATCCTGCATTACCTCTGTTTCCGCCTCGCAGATTCTGACGTTTGCTTCATTTGAAGGGTCATTGAGTGCATTAAGTATTCCTGCAAGCTCATCATGTTTTGCTTTCAGTTTTTCCCTTTGTTCATTTATGCCTGCTGCCCTGTTTTCCATTTCAGCGACATCCTGTGCTTCTGACTCAAGCTGAGCTTTTAGCTGCTGCTGTGTATTTTCAAGCGATACATGCTCTGCCTGCAGCCGGGTTATTTCCTGAGTTTTTTCTGCTATATTTTTTTCAAGTTCCGTACTGAGTCTCTGATTTTCCTCAAGAGCCGCACAGACATCCTCATATTTTTTCTGAAGCTCCGATACATCCGACATTCCGAGCTGTTCTTCCTTGCTGCTGATCTCAGACATCATTTTTTGTTTCTGATCATCAAGGTTTCCTATCTGATCCTGAATTTCGGACAATCTTTTACTGCTTTCCGCGATCTGCTGTTCAGTTTCTGCTTTTCTTTTCTCAGTCTGATTGATTTTTTCAGCAAGCTCCTGCACATTCTTTTCAAGCTGCTCAAGCTCATCTTCTTTTTGGGAGATATCGCGTTTCAGCTCACTGCTTCTTGCTGCATATTCATCAAGGGAGGCGCTTCTTTTATCAAGTGCGATCACTGCTGCGGGGATAAGGATATCCCTGTATCTTGCGATTTCCTCCCTGTGAGATTCCGAGAGCTGTTTATTTGCCTCAAGCTCTGCTTTTTTTGCCTTCAGCTGTTCTTCAAGCTTCTGCTGCTCTGTAATGCCATTCTGAATTTCGTTGTTCAGTTTTTCCAGGTCACTTTTTAGTGTATTGATCTTTTCAAGCTTTGAATTATTATCATTTTCAAGAGAACTCATATTTTCGCTCAGCTCATTTATCTTTTGTTCATACTCCTCTGCCTGCTTTTGTTTTTCGGCGAGCTTATCCTGAACCTCCTGAAGCCTTGCTTTCAGAGAAGGCAGAACAGTATCTCCAAGCTGATTATCATCTGCCTGAGCCTTTGCATATTTCTGTTCAAGCTCATCCCTGAGGGCATTCAGTTGTTTTTCTCCCTCATCGAGCTGTGACAGTTTATCCTCAAGCTCAGTACATCTTTGTCTTCCGTCATTTATTTCATTTTCAATTCTCTGTATTGCATCTGTTTTTTCAGACACATCGCTTTCTATCCTGCCTGAAAGCTCTGTAAGCTCCCTGAGTTTTTCGGTAACCTCTGTAAATCTTGCTCTTGCAGCGTCAAGCTTTTTCTGTTCATCGTCCATACTGTTTTTAAGCTGAACAATATCTATATTTTCAAGTCTTTCACATTCCTGTGTAATGCTCGTGCAGTTTTCTTCTATCATAGCTGCCTGACGTTTATTATTTTCGAGCTGTGAAAGCTTTGCCTTGAGTTCATTTTCTCTTTGGGAGAGCTTTTCAATGATATCACTGCTGCTTTCGATTTCATTGCAGATATTTTCAAGATCCCCTGCGATCTTATCAAATCGTTTTTTTCGGTCTGCTGCATTTCCAAGTTCTTCTGACTTTGACTTATTTATCTGAAGCAGCACCCTTCCCACAGCAGACATCGAAGTCAGAGTTCCTCTGATATCCCCAAGTTCCAGCTTATCAGGAGAACCGCCTGCTCCGGACTGAACATCAGCAAGAATATCCGTTATCAGTCCGAGAGTATCTTCCACGCTCAGGACAGATCTTCCCTCAAGTGTACGAAGGGTACGTTCTGTTCTTTGAAATTCCATCAGTTCTCACCTCTTGAATTCAATGCAACGACATCGAACATTGTTTTGATCGTTGATAGTCTTACACTTTTAACGGGCTTTTCGCTTCTTTCCATTTTTTCCCAGTCATAATCAAAAACATGGATAGTAACAGAATCGGTCGCATCGACTGAAAAGCCTACTGCTGCCATCATATACTGATTATTCACTACATTTTTAAGTTTATCCGCAAGTTCGACTCTCGGGTGAGCGCCGAAAGCGAGTTCTTCATTATCGCTGAAATTCACAAGGAATTTATCAAGCTTACCCGACGGTGTAAAATAGGGAACATCATTTCCCTTTGCGTCAAGGGTATAGTAGATTTTATTATATTCGAGATCCTGTCTGTATTTGATCGCATAATGCTTTGCAAGGACATTATCCGAGCGGTATGCATAAATACCGATCGAGAAATTCGCTGTTCTTCTTATGCTTATTAGCTCATCAGAAAGCAGGGCAGCTCCGAGGGAGATAGCTCTTTCCCTGTCCTCTGCGTTCACGATAATACCCTCTGTTCTTTCGTCCTTTGAGCTTATTTCGAACATATCGTTTATTTGTTTTTTAACGAGGTAGAAATTTCCGAATCCGCCCACGATACCGATCTTGAAATTATCCTCATAGGTATTTGTTCCGGCGGTTACTTTTTCAAGCTTATCCTTGAGCACTCCGTAGATTATTTCATTGTACACATCGTTAAGATGTTTATAGGTTACGATTACACTTTCGCCCTTATAGTAAAGCTCTATCAGTTCTTCATCCTCAAGTGCATCTGGAGTATATTCAAGTTCTTTGAATGTATCTTCTATTGTTTCGCTGTCGCTCATCAGAGCCTCTTCCAGTTCATCGACAGCCTTCATGAAATCCCCGTCATATTCTATTCTTTCGAGGTCCTGGAAAGCCTCTGTTTCGAGAATAGCTCTTTCTGTGACCTTTTCCATATATTTGACTCCGGCGTTACCTATTTCCCTGTCGGTATTTTCACCTGCGCCGTCACGCTTTTCTACTTTTACCTCCATTGAATCTCCCATTGAGGTAACTTTTGTAAGGGTTATATCGAGTGTACCTCCGCCGTAATCTATAAGGAGGACTCTGCCGTCAAAGTTTTCATGTCTGATAAGCTTATAGTTGTATGCAAAGAATGCGCTTGCGCTTGCCGGTTCACTTACCACGACAGCCTCATCCACAAAATCAAAGGAGCTGCATATTCTATGGAGAGCTGCTCTTCCGTCGAAAGTATTGAAGCTTTGTCCCCACACTTCCGGCACACCGACAACAAGCCTGCCTATTTTATCCTCACCTATTTTTGCGAGTGCACTTTTCAGCACTCTTTCGAGGAAGAATGAAGCTATTTTTTCAGGTGTATTCACATCATCGTAGAATCTTTCCCTGAGGTTTTCCTCGCTCATCTGTTCATTCAGAAGCATTTTGAAAGCCTTATAAATTATTATGTTCCTGTTTCCGGTCAGGTTCTTTGCCGCCTTACCGAATTTATATTCCTGTTTTCTCGTATTATAGGATACAACTGAAGGAATATACGGACTTATACTGTCTATACTAATAGCCTCCGGCGTACTTCTATCATTACGGTAATGTGAAATAAGAGTATATGTACTTCCGAAATCTATACCTAAATTTACCATCTATATTCTACTCCTTATTGCTTTCATTCCCGGCGGGCTTTGCCCCCGGTCCCCCACGAGGACTCTGCCCTCGACCCGCAAGGACTCTGCCCTCGACCCGCAAGGACTCTGCCCTCGACCCGCAAGGGCTCTGCCCTTGACCCGCCAGCCTTTGAAAAGGCTGGACCTAAACTTTGCGTTTCTTTACCTCGGCTTTTTTCTTTTCCTCTGATTTTTTCTTT
>ONRO01000361.1 GCA_900320235.1 uncultured Eubacteriales bacterium | reverse complement strand
TTTGCCAGAGTTTTTATCATTTTTTTATTCCTCCTTTTTCACAGATCATTGTTCAAGATTCTGTTTTATTTTTTCAAGTGTTCTGAAAAAGGAATCAAGTTCTTCCACAGACAAACCGTTTCTGAGTTTTTCCTCATTCTCGTCAACCTTCTCCATAGTTTTGCTTACAAAATCCCAGGATTTCTCAGTCAGAGTGAGCTTTTTTAATCTTGCATCATAGCTTACTCCTTCTCTGATAATATATCCCTTTTTTTCCATAAGCTTCAGAATTCCGGAAACTGTTGATCGTCTAATAACAAATTGATTTTCAATATCCTTCTGAAATATCTCCTTATCTTTATTTTCAGCAATATAGCCGATTATCCAGCCGTTCTTTCCGGTTAGTTCATCATTGCTGTCATCGATCTCTTCAAATTTCCTGAAATTCCTCTTCATGATATTATTTACCTTACTGAGCTCGATTCCTACATATCTATCGTACATCACTTCACCCCCTGTTAAATCTACGACATCCTGATTTTAAGATTGTCAGCATGCTTATTGTTAGCATACTTACATTTTACTACTATCTTTTCCCCATGTCAAGATAATTGCTCTCCACCGGCGTGCCGGCAGCGTGACGCTGCACCCTTGATTCACGTCTTTTATAGCCTGATAAAGTTTTTTCCAGGCACCTCCATGCTTTTTTAAGCCTGATAAAGGTTTTTATGTCTGAACCACTGATATCATTTCTGTTTTAACAGTCACTTAAACCTGATTTCATACGCTGATTTCTGACCGGGTACTTCTTTTGCACTCCAGTGGCAAAGACTATTTCGGTTTATTTCCTTTTGTCAGTTTAGCTGAAGTCCAACAAACTCCGGAATTGAGAAGCAAATTACGATTATTATGTAAACATACAATTTACATTTCAAATATATTCAAATTACAAAAAAACCGGCAAAAGCCGGTTTTTAAGATAAAGACTCATTATTAAGTGTTTCGCTGCCAATGCTTACACCGCTTTCAATCGGTATTTTAATAGGAATCTCAGACAAATAAGTGATCAGCTGTTCTTCACTGAAATTACCATTATTTTCAACGATTTCTCTTCCGATATTCTTTTGTGAAAGCATATTATAAAATTCAGAGCTGACAGTTGACGAAGTAAGATGCTCATATAATCTCTGATCATTCCATGCACTGTAAAATACATCATGTGATATATCCGAGTATTCATTCATAGAAACTGCAGGTAAAGCACCGCATGCGTAATAAACTGCATTCTGAGATCTTTCGTTACTCAGATAATAAGCAAGAAGCTGAGATGTAAAAGGAAATTTTGAATACGGATTTACCCCGACAGCTTCATAACTTGAAAATGAATGAAGCTGAGTTTTTTTACCACCGATATTCATTGTCGGAAGCTTTGCAATGCCGGTATTTTCTTCTCCGATGATATTTCTTACCTGAAGACCTGTTTTTTTCTCGGTAATTGCAGCACAGATCGTACCATTTGAAAAACCGACGATTATTTTATCTTCGTCACCGCTTCCGATAAAGCCTTTTCCCTGACGTTTAGCAATTTCACACATTGCTTTTGAGGCAACAACACCGTTTTTACTGTTATAATCAATAGTCTGCATTGATCCGTCATTTTCAATAGTGCATCCTGCTGCTAAAAATATTCCTGCACTGTAATTTGGATCATCAATAGCATACAGTACATTCTTTGAATACCTTGCGGCAATATTTGTCATTCTTTCAAGATCATCTATATCATTTTCACCGAATATACGTTTATCATAAATAAGGTAGGTTCCCTCTGCTGAAGCTGTGGGCATTCCATAAAGCTTATCATTCATTGTAAACGCCTTGATACTTTCCGGAATGTCTGTATCTGCGTCGAACTTTTTAAGATTATCATTGATTCTCGCAACTGCACCTGAGCTTACAGCTGTTTCAAGCTCACTGTCATTATAGAAAAAAATGTCAGGAGCAGATTTCGGATTATTAATATTTTTCTCTGAGGTCTTTTCTGTTGTAAAGATCTCGATATTAAGATTGAACCGCCTGTCATCTGCATAAAGCCAGACAAATTCACCTGCTATACTTTTATATTCCTCTGCCCTTGCCTTACTGCATATGAGTTTAATATTTATTCTGTTATTATCAGCTTCACTTTCCATTGCCTGCTTTATTACTTCTGTAATAGTATCGCTGTCAAGTTCTCCTGAAGAATCGCTTACTGCTTCGTTAAAGATCTTCCAGCTTTTCATTATACTATTGAGGTCATCACGGTTTTCTGCTGCTTTTTCAGTCTTGTTTGATTCAGAATTTTCAGAAAAGATATTATACTTCTGTGTACTTTCCGTACATCCTGCAAGACTGAAGATACCTATTACAGTGGCAAGGATAAAGCATATGATATTTTTAGTTTTCATTATCAATCCAGCTCCTGTTATTCCCCGGGTGTATTTTATCAGCTATCCGGATAATGGCAGAATTTCAGCAGCAATTTTCTGATTAACATAATAATACAAGAAATAAGCTGCAAA
>ONRO01000295.1 GCA_900320235.1 uncultured Eubacteriales bacterium | reverse complement strand
TTATATGAATACAATTAAAAAAATTATCTGCGGATTCCTTTCTTCTGCGATGATGCTTGGAGCCGGATGCAGCAACCAGGATAATTCCTCTGAAAATAAAGAAAACAGCAATACCATCTATACTCCTGCTGAAAACCAGTATATGTCTGATGCTGACTACGGTGATTTAGACTTTGTTTTAGAAAAAGCTGACAAGGATACCCTTGACAGCATTACGAAAATCTCCCGGGGATTTTATTCCATAAACTACAAGCAGTCTTATGATCTTGATAAGGCTCTTGAATCAGGGCTTGACAATGAGGAAAGATTAGGTGATTATATTATCGATGATCTTCTGTTCGGTTATATACCTGAGTTTAATCTGAGCAAATATGCCTGCAGTGCTTTTATTTCAGAAACCCCTGACAAAAAGTATATTATGGGGAGAAATTATGACTTCATGAATACCGAGGCTCTTTTGCTTTTCAACGAACCGAAAAAAGGTTACTCATCCTTTTCGATGATGTCACTGGATTTCATAGGCGTTGGCGGCGCAAATGCTACACAGGCTCTCAGTGACGAGGGCAGGGTGACTATGCTTGCAGCTCCTTATCTCTGTGTTGACGGTGTGAACGAAAAGGGTGTGAGTGTTGCTGTACTTGACATTGAAGAACAAAACACAAGCGAAGTTAATCAGGATACAAAAAAACCCGAGCTTCTGACTACTATGGCTGTAAGACTGATCCTTGACCGTGCCGCATCCGTTGATGAGGCAGTCGGACTGCTCGGAAAATATGACATTCATACTGTTCACGGATATAAACAGCATCTGTTTATATGTGATTCCTCGGGAAAAGCTGTTGTAGTCGAGTGGACTGATTCAGATATGAAGGTCGTCAAAAGCCCTGCATGTACTAATTTCCTCATGAACGACAAGGATGAACAGCAGTGGACCGGAAAATGCGAAAGGTTTGATACAATTTCAAAGGCACTGAACGACAATCCCCGGAATACTGCTGAACAGGCCATGAATCTTCTTGATGATGTAAAGGTTGGCTGGACCCAATGGTCCTGTGTTTATAATCTTTCTGATTTTACTGCAGATATCGTTTACCAGCGTGATTTTGATAACTCCAATCATTTTACGCCTGATACTTTCCATAAATCTGCCTGAATATCCGGATAGCAAGCTTAAAAACATGATATTACAGAAAAAAGTGACTGCCGCACCATATCATTAATGCGACAGCCGCTTTTTTCTGCTTTTAATAAACTATAACCGTCTGATCACTTTCAGAAACAGTACGTTTACCTTTTTATTGTATTCAGCATGATCGTAAATGTGCTGCCCTTTCCCTTTTCGCTTTCCGCTGTACAGATACCGCTGTGCATTCCGACAATCTGTTTCACTATGGCAAGTCCGAGTCCTGATACACCTTTTTTATTGCGCTGACGATATGTATAATATCTGTCCCATATGTTTTCAAGCTCTTCCTCCGGTATTCCGCTGCCATGATCTGTTATGCTGAGTATCGCCTTGCCGTTTTCAGTTTTCAGTGCAACATTAATTACCCTGCTTTCACCGTTATGCCTGACTGCATTGTCAAGTAAATTATAAATTGCTCTCTCAAGCTTTCCGGCATCCCCTTTTACTGTAACATCACTTTCAACAGCTGTTTCAATATGTCCTCCGTCTCTGCTGTAAAGGCTTTCAAAATTTCCGCAGACACGGCTGACTATACTGCTGAAATTCACTTCATCATATTCCGGCTTTCGTTCTGCACTCTGCATCTCTGAATATTCAAGTATTTCATTCACCATTGCTGACAGCCTGTCTGATTCACGGACAATTACTTCAATATCTGCATTGCATTGCTGTTCATCTGTTCGTGAAATATCTCTGACCATCTCTGCATATCCTTTGATCATTGTCAGCGGTGTCCGCAGATCATGGGAAACATTCGCAAGCAGTTCTCTCTGAAAACTTCTTGATTTATTCAGCTTTTCCGAGGTTTCATCAAGCACATCGCTCAGTTCGTCAAGCTCCGAGCAAAAGCCTTTTCTGAATTCCTCAGGAAAATCCTTCTCTCCGATATTCTCTGCCTTTTCTGTCAGCGCTGCAACCGGACTTGCAAATCCCTTTGCTATAAACCATGCAAGTATAAATCCTGTTATAAGCGATATCACCGTTCCCCATATCAGCTGTACCCGTATTATATCCACCGCCGGTCCGACCGCATCAAGTGTGGTACTGATATAGAGTATGTTTTTTTCTCCGTCCGATTCAATATATCTTCCGTAGATATAAAGTCCGTCCTCTGTGCTTTCATACACTCCGCTATCTGATGAACTCAGAGCTTTTACAAATTCATTATATCCTTCAGGAAGACTTCTGTATGCTCCCTGATGGTGTCCTCCGTCAAAAATATGCTTTTCTCCGATTTGATTGCCATCCTTTTCTGCGGAAAAAGTATTGTCCTTATCCGGCAGCTGTCTTCCATGGTTTTTCATTGCAAGCCCTTTGAACTGATCCGAACAGTATATGATATTACTGTCACTGTCTGTGATATATACCAATATGGAATTGTTAAGCGACATATCATCAATTATCTCACCTATGTTTTCATCTGTATAGCTTGCTGTGATCTTATCTGCTGCTTCCTTTGTATTGCTGATCAGCATATCATTATAAAAGTTCTGTATAA
>ONRO01000294.1 GCA_900320235.1 uncultured Eubacteriales bacterium | reverse complement strand
ATGCGCACAGTGATGCTCATTTCACTTATTGCTGTTATACCGTTTATCATTCTTAATGACAAGAGCAATATGTTTTATTATGGACTTGCTGTTGTTGAAGCCGCTGAGCTTTTTGCACTTACGATCATGCATATCATGTTCCAGAGCAGTATTGCAAGCCGGAGACTGCCTCAGTTCAATAAGAAAGGAGCCGCTTATGACAAAATCTGATTTTTCCAGATCAATAATATGCATCATCTGCATTATAATGGCAGCTCTGTCTTTTACGTTCTGCGCTGATGCGGCAAATGATTCAGACGAAAAGAATGATGGGGCGCAGTACAGAGTAGTTATCATTGATTCACTTGATCTTCTGACGGATGACGAAGAAAGAAAGCTCACTGAAGATATGACTCCGCTCACGGCTTACGGTAATGTTGCATTCTGGACAACAGATGAAGCTGCCTTTGATGAAATAGATCAGGCACGGGTCAAACGAAAGGAATTGTTCGGATATGAAAGCGGCAGTATTTTTGTCATCAATATGGAGATCCGCAAGCTGACCATTCAATCCTATGGTACAATCAAAGAATCGATTACGGATTCGGTTGCACGTTCAATTACTGATAATGTAAGCAAATATGCAACAAAAGGAAAATATTACACCTGTTCCCGGACTGCATTTTCGCAGATGTATGCGGTTTGTGAAAGAGGAAATATTCCTGAACCGCTCAAAAAAAGCGGCTATGTTGTGATATCATTTATGCTCGGACTTATTATTGCTATCAGTATAGCATTTTCTAAAAAGCATAATCCTCTGCTTGAGTCTTGTTTGCCCGAGGACGAAATGCCCTATCAGGCTGAGGGTCGTTTCATCAGTCCTGTCACTTATACTTATGCCGGCTCTAAAACGGATTACCGGCCTCCGGCTTCTTCGAGCAGCGATTCGGGCAGCAGCTGTTCAAGCTGCTCAAGCGGTTCAAGCTGTTCAAGCTGCAGCTCAGGCGGCTGCGGCAGCGGCGGAAGTTCTTCATTCTGACGATGGAAACTTTCAGCTATAAAGAATTTACACTCCAATGGCATATTACACACCGCTGCAACCTTCGTTGTCAGCATTGCTATCAGGAGGATTACAGTGCGTTTGAAAGTCTGACAGACGCAGAAAAAATACTTAAGCAGTATTGTGAATTGCTGGAAAAATACGGCAGCCACGGAAGGCTGAATATTACCGGCGGAGAACCGATGACCCATCCGCATTTATTTGATCTTCTTCGTTCGGCACGTTCAAAAGGGATAAAAACCGGAGTTCTGACTAACGGGACGCTTATCGGGGAATGGGAAGCACGAAGGCTTAAAGCATGCAGCGTTGATTATGTTCAGGTCAGTCTTGACGGAATGGAAAAAGTCCATGACTCTGTCCGGGGAAAGGGCAGCTTTGAAAGGGCTGTCAACGGAATCCTTGCGCTGCGGTCACAGGGGATTTTTACAAGCATTTCCTTTACTGCACAGAATAGTAACTATCGGGAATTAAAAAAGCTGGCGGTATTCTGTGAGGATATCGGAGCAGATAAGCTCTGGTTTGACAGAGTTATTATTCCGGCGGCTGAGGACAGCAGAAAGCTCACTCTTTCTGCTCATACTTTCAATAATCTGTGCCGTACAGCTGCTCATCTGAACAGAAAAGGAATGGTGTTCTGCGGAAGGGCACTTCAGTTTATCCCATGCCGCAGTAAACTGATATATCATTGTTCTGCAGGAGATAATCTTTTGGTTGTTCTTGCAAACGGTGATGTAATGCCATGCAGACGGCTCCCGTTTATCATCGGAAATGCTATGGAAAATGATCTTCAGTTTATTCATCAGAACAGTCCTGTTATGAAGCAGCTCCGTGCAGTAGGGGTTCCTCAGGGCTGTCAGGAGTGCAGATATGCCGGATTGTGCCGGGGAGGATCAAAATGTGCTGCATATGCAAAAACCGGAAGATTTGATATTCCGGACCCGGATTGCTGCCTTGCAGGACACTGACAGAAGCGACAGCGGATTTATGATTTATTTGTAAATTGTCCCCGGTTTTTCTGAGCGTTAATTTGTTCAACCGGGAACGTTTTTCAGTATACAGAATTCTGCCGCCCCTTTATCAGAGACGGCAGAATTTTGTTTTCTCACAAAGCTAATGCAAAAAACACAGGACTTCGTGATATTAATTATTTGTTCGTAATAAACTTTTCTGTGTTGTGATCCAGGTCGGATAATATTTTCGTGATGAATTCCGTGGATTCGGTAAAGTTATTAAGCACCCATTTTGAAATGATGGCTATACTTCCCTGTGAACGATAGCAATTCTGGTATAAAAGGGAGCTGTCTGTGATATCAAGCTCCTGCTTTTCAGACTGTATCTTCAGGATAAGACCGGAGTAAAGCCTGTCAAATTTGGTCCTGAGCTGGCCGGTTGTGTTCGGGCAGAAAATCATTTTGAATACCATGCGGTTTTTATCAATATAATCTGTAAGATGTGCAAAGAATTTCTCTGAGGGCAGGTTTTCAAGTTCGAGCATAAGAAGTCCGAGCTCGATAAGGACTTCCTTTTCGATGTTTTCGTAAAGGTCATATACATCATAGAAATGCTTATAGAATGTCACACGGTTTACATCAGCCTTGTCAGCTATTTCCTGTACTGTGACCTTGCGGATTTCCTTTTCCATTAACAGCTCTGCAAGAGCATTACTTAGTGCTTTTTTGGTTTTTAGTGTACGGCGGTCAGTTTTCTTTGCTCCCATCTGGGGTCACCTCTTTGACTTTTGTAAGTGAATTTTATTATACCACATATTATCTTTATTTTTCAACACACTTTCACCGGCACCGGCGTGCCGCCGGGGTCGCGATTCACGGCTTTGAAAGCCTGAACTGCTGATAAAATTTATGCTTTACCAGCATGATGCGTCCGAAGAAAACGATTATAAGGTGATCTGTACTCTGACTCATGATTACTGTTATATTGCTGTGATTCAAAATCTGTTTGTACATTATTCCTTTATCGGGGAAAAAATGATGCTGTATGCAGACCAAAAATAATTATTATTTATATCAGATGACTATAATTCCGGAGTTGACTGAACTTCCGGACAAATGATACGGAGGGAAAAATATGATCTTTACATTAACGCTGAATCCATCAATTGATTACGTTGTTCATATGGATGAATTTGTAAGCGGTATGACTAATCGTACAACGAAAGAAGAATACTATATCGGCGGAAAGGGTATCAATGTTTCATGTATTCTTGCTCAGCTTGGGGTCAGGAGTACTGCCATGGGTTTTACTGCCGGATTTACCGGTGCCGAGATAGAAAAAGGGCTTGAAAAAATGGGGATATGTTCTGATTTTATCCGTCTTGAAAACGGTATCTCAAGGATAAATATAAAGCTCAGAGCGGATTCGGAAAGCGAAATCAATTGTCAGGGCCCGTCTGTCTCGGATGATGAACTTGAACAGCTTATTGCTAAGACCGCCCGGCTAAAGGACGGGGATACAATTATCCTTGCAGGCAGTATACCTCATACAATGCCGGAAGATACCTATGAAAGAATACTCAGAAGTCTTGAAGGCAGGAAGATCCGGATAATTGCAGATGCAGCAAAACAGCTTCTTCTCAGCTGTCTTCCATTCCGGCCGTTTCTGATAAAACCTAACCGTCAGGAGCTTTCAGAGCTTTTTGACAGGGATGTGAGGGATGAAAGGGATACAGAGCTTTGTGCTTATGAGCTTATGAAACTTGGTGCACGGAATGTAATTGTTTCTCTTGGCGGTGACGGTGCTGTTCTGTTTGCAGAGGACGGAAAAGTTTATCGTTCAGGGACGCTGAATGAAAGGGTGCTGAGTACTGTGGGTTCAGGAGATTCTATGGCAGCAGGATTTCTGGCAGGCTTTCTGGAAAAAGGGGATTACGGTTATGCTCTGAAACTTGGTACGGCATGCGGAAATGCCACTGCTTTTTCAAGCGGACTTGCCGGACGGGAAAAAATATATGAGATATTTGAAAAACTCTGATAATAGTGTAAATTTATTTTGTGGAAATTTGTAATATTAAGTATAAATTGTTTTATTAATGATTTTTGTAAACAATTGTATGATGGATCACTGAACTTGTAAAAGCTTGCTGAATATAAAATGATCAGTAATGATAATAATTGTGATATTATAAATATTCTGAAAAGAAGTGTAGAAAATGTTTGAAACTGAATTCAGATTTACCCTCCCGAAGGGTTATATTGATATGAATGGAAATTTACACCGTGAGGGTGTAATGCGTCTTGCAAATGCAGGTGATGAGATTGTTCCGCTCAAGGATCCCTGTGTTCAGCAGAATCCCGGTTATCTGACTATTATTCAGACAAAGAAAAATTTTCTGCTCTGATAAGCATTAATGAGGTTTCACATGATACCTACAAAGAAATAGTAACCTCTGTAAGTCTTGCCGGACTGATAAGCAAAGTGGATTTTTCTGATGAACAAGCTGCTGAGATATATCGTTCTTTTCTTCCGGATACTCTTGTTTTTTTTAAAGTCAAAAATGAAAATAATCTGCCTGAACAAAATACTGATAAAGCAATTGCAGGGGATGCTTCTGAATACCTGAAAGGGAACTGGTACTGAGCACATAAGCTATACCGAAGGAGAACCGCTTGTTCTGCGTACAGAAGGCGGCAGAGAACTATCAGCGTATTCCTGAATAATATGTGGAGAAACGGTTCTCTTGCAGGTGCGTCTGCT
>ONRO01000293.1 GCA_900320235.1 uncultured Eubacteriales bacterium | reverse complement strand
ATCAAGCATTTCTGCTATCTTCGGCGCTGTCTGGTAGTAGTAATAATACCTGACGATTATTTCCCTGTCCGGCTGACCGAACTGGTCAAGCGCATCTGCAAGATCTTTCTGAAGTACCTGATTATCTATCTTGTCCGACAGAGAATATTCATCTGCCATGACAACATCCTCTATGTCAACGATATTGTCGCCGGGTCTGACCTTTCGGATCTTTTCCCTGGCTTTATTCTTGGCGACTGCCGCTATAAAACCCTTGAGTGATCCTTCTTCGATTTTTCCGGGGTCATTCCAGAGAGTAAAGAATACATCAGCCGCTGTTTCCTCAATGTCGGATGTACTGAGCTTCCCTCGTGACAGATTGTAAATTATTGTTGAAACGTAGGGGGTGTAACGTCCGATTATTTCTTCGATCGCCGACTCATCGTGATCCTTTAGTCCTTTCAATAACTCATTATCGTTCATAGTTTTGTCCTTCCCGCAAATATGCATATTTATTTGGGTTATCTGTTGTTTTATCAGCTTTCAATTATATAATTGCATCTTTAAGCTCAAAAGGTCTGCTTTTTCAGAAAAAAATAATATTTTTTTATTTTCCTTAATTATAAGCTCCGCATAATTCAAAAAAGGAGCACCATGTTACCACGGTACTCCCTTTACAAATAATATTTATTCTGACTGACAGGCTTAGACAATGACAATTAATTACCGCAGCATAGATATCATATTATCCCTGTCGTATTTATCAGATCTGATTTTTTGCCGGCAGGATCCCGGGGGAAATCATTATTTCGTAACTGTTATGCGGCAGCTTGCTTCCACACCATTGTAAAGCTTTACTGTAACATATGCTGTTCCCGGTTTCAGTGCTTTGAATGATGCGGTCCAGTTTGTTTTTGTCATCTGTATTATGCCGGAGTCACTTGTGCGGTATGTTCGGCTCAGGCTTGCGCTGTCGGGTGAAATATATGTCGAAAGCTCGCCCGTCTGTCCGACTTTGAGATATAGATGAGAATTATCAAGACTTGCCCATGAAGGCGCCTTTTTTACAGTTACCCTGCATTTTGCGCTCACTCCGTTATAAAGTCTGACGCTAACCCATGCTGTTCCGACAGATTTCGCCTTTATTGTTCCGTCTGAAGAAGCCTGTGCGACCTTACTGTTGCTGCTTGAGAATACTCTTGTATACGAAGCTGTGCCTGCCGGAAGGCTTATTCCGGTCTTTGTACTTTCACCGACACCAAGTGTCAGCTCACTGCGGCTGAGGCTTACTGATTCCGGTGCAGCTTTTACAGTTATGCGGCAGCTTGCCTCAACGCCGTTATACAGCCTTGCTGTCACATATGCAGTGCCGGGTGCAAGAGCAGTAAACTGTGCCTGACCATCTGTTTTTATCATTCTGATAATACTGTTGTCGCTGCTTCTGAAGGTACGGCTTTCAGAAGCACAGTGATCGTTCAGGATAACGCCGAGACCGGCTGTTTCTCCGACACCCATATACATTTCGCTGCTGGTGAGCGTTGCTTTTTCAGGTGCGGATTTTACGGTTACCTTACAGACATCAGTTTTCCCGCCTGCTGTCTGTACTGCTATCTGAGCTGTACCGGTCTGTATTGCTTTGAAAACGCCCTTATCAGAGGTTTCCTTCATTTCGAGCACACTGCTGTCGCTTGAGCTGAAGGTATAGCCTGCCGTGACAGTACCCTGCGGCACAGAAGCCGAGAGAGTAAATTCCTCCCCGACTCCAAGCACAAGCGTTTTTTTGCTCATACTTACAGACGTTGCCGGAGCCTTGACAGTAAGTCTGCATGAAGCTGTTTTCCCACCGGAGGTCACAGCACTTATCAATGCAATACCAATATTTCTTGCTGTTATTTTACCATTGATGACATCAGCAACAGCGGAATTGCTTGTTTTCCATCTGAGCTGACCGATGTTTGAGCCGATTGTATAAACATCACCCTTACCCATAAAAAGCTCGGTCTTATCAAGCTGAAAAGGCATATCGATATCAATATTGCGGCAATCGTCAGAGAATGAAATTCCGATATCGTCTTTCATTTTTGTTCCGGTGATACTGCCTTCGGAAATATATATTCTTTTTGAGCTTATGCAGGAAATACCGTATTCACTGCAGCTGTTGATATCATTTCCGATGATCCTTACATCTTCGACACCTGTCAGCAGAACACCGTCAGCCATACCTTTTTCAATAATATTATTGCTGAGCAAGGTATCACTGCAAAGTCTTTTTTCATCCGGAAGACCAAGATCCTCACCGGAGCAGACTGCCACAGAGCTTCCGTTACAGCCTGAAAAGCTGCAGTGATCCACAGTTGTAAATGAAGAAGACAGGATATAGATACCATCATTTTCAGTATTGCTGATATTAGCAATGCTGACCGAAGTATTATCACATTCCGAAAGATATATTCCTCTTCCGCGGCAGCCGGAAAATGAATTTCCGGAATAGGTTTTACCGCCGTATTCAATATTGCCTCCAAGGTTTGTTTTACTGCATCCGTCAAGGGAAATGCCGAAGCAGTTAATTTCATCTGTAACGGATTTTCCGGAAGCGCAGGCGATATCATTACCGCTTAAAATAGCGCTGTTACATTTGCTGAAGCTTATTCCGGTGTCGGAGCTTATCCTGTTGTTTATTATTTTTACTGAATCAGACGAATCTGCATTCAGAACGCAGCCGGCACAGTTCATAAAGCTGCAGTTATAAACTGACAGTCCGTCGGAGGAATTGACAGCACTGACAGCACTGCCTTTGATATCCTTGAAGATACAATTCATAACGGTCGGTTCATAAACTCCGTTGAGAGTAAGGACTGCTGTATCCTTTGCAGCGCCGCCTTCTATTGTCAGGCCGTCAAAAACAAATGCAGCGCAATCATTTGCGTTAAAAAGCACCGAAGATTCCTTCATCTCCCAGGTTCCGCCTTTTATATGTATATCGGAAGCATTCTTACTTTTGAAAAGCTCTCCTGCCTTTCCTTTGATAACAGCTCCGTATGCATCAATAGTTATTCCTGACGGAACTGTTATTGTATCATTCAGAGTAAAGCTGCCTCTGAGCTTTATTGACTTTTCGCCGGCAGCCTTATTTTTTATTTCTTCTGCAATATTTTTTTCAGTAGCGCCCTGTGCAGAATCCAGCACAACATTTCCTGAACCGGGAGCAGTTTGAATATCAAAGGCAGTTTCCGGTTCGCTGCTGCTTTTACCGAAAATGAACAGGCATACAAACACAACTGCGGCAATCACAATTGTACCAAGAATTGCAGCTGATATTTTAAGCCTCAAAAATATCCCTCCTGTTCTTTAATTTAAATCTTTCTACTATTATAGAATATATTATCTGAAAAGTAAACTGTCTGACATCCCCACCGGCGTGCCCGCTTATTTTTTGGCAGCGATTAGTTTTGTGTGAGCTCTGAAAATGATCCGTACACTTGCAGAGAAAGTCAATTATAAAGAGCATTGGGGCT
>ONRO01000217.1 GCA_900320235.1 uncultured Eubacteriales bacterium | reverse complement strand
TTTTGTTGAAGAGCTGCTCTTTGAGGATTCAGATTTTGATGACTCATTTTTTGAAGAGCTGCTCTTTGAAGATTCAGATTTTGATGAATTGCTTTTTGAGGACTCAGACCCGGATGACTGATTGTTTGAATTATTGTTTTTCTGATTGTTATTCGAGGTTCCCTGTTTTGATGTTTCATTTTTTGAACTCTGAGAACCTGATGATTGATTATTATTCCCGGATGTACCATTTCCGTTAGGTTTAGTTATATTACTGTTATTCTTCTTATTATCTGATTTTGATTCAGAACTGCCGGAAGCTTCTGATGATGTATTTCCTGTGCCGGGGCTGTTCTGACTGGTATTATTGTCTGTGTTGTTACTATTGTTGCCTGAAGACTGGTTTTGTGATGAAGATGATTGTGAAGACTTTGAAGTTTCTTCATTAATTATCACTTCTCCATTATCGTCAGAATCAGAATTCTCTGAAGAAGATTCTTTAGACGACTCTTTAGTTTTTTCAGCTGATGAATCTGACTCATTTTTTTCATCGTCAGAGATTTCATCCCTGCTTTTTTCAGAGTCTACAACTTGTTTTTCGCTTGTAGTAACTGATTCAGAGTGGTCATTTGTTTCAGTTTTTTTACCGCATGCAGTCATTAAAGAAGTAATCATTAATGCAACAAAGATCAGGCTTATTATTCTTTTCTTTTTCATTATAATATCTTTCCTTTCTTTTTTTTATAACTGTTAAACCTCAAACAGTGCACATCTCAATAATAATAACATATGAAATATAATGCATAATAATCTGTCAGGCAGTTTGTTCAGAATAAATTATCTGAATAGATAAAAAGAATATAAAATTAATATCCATCATATTCTTTGATTTTTTTATTTGTTTCATTTATTTTCTTTTCGATATTATCAAAATAGCCAAGCTTTTTCATTTTATTATATATAGAATCTGCTAATCCCTCATAATCTATTTCTGCGATATCTTTTTTATCTACTCTGATATAATTGTCTTTGAACTGATTAAGCATGGCTTTATCAAGTTCAGAACCTTTTTTGGTAGCTGCTATTACAATGTATTTATTTCCACATTCACTTTGTCTGTCAACAATTGCTTTTTGTGTTTTTATATAATCCTTTACGGATTCATAATCATTATTACCAAAAAACACTATCGGAATAAGATTCTTCGCATAATCCATGCTTTCTACATGAACTTTTGTTCCTGATTTAACCTTCTTTTTTTTGCCTGCATCTGATCTGAAAAAATAGTATTTTGTATTGTCATTTTCATTCGTCACAAACTTTATATTTCCTTTTACATCTGAGATTTTTGTAAGGCCAAGTTTTTCAGATTCCTGAACAGTATATTTGATTTTTTTATTATTTTCGGTTTTTAAAGAAATTGAAACAGCCTCAGTTTTTTCTGGAATAGTAAAATCCTTTGCAATTAAAATAGGTTTTATTCCTATTCTTGTCAGTATTGTAAGATAGTCTTCATTTTTTGTTGCATGGTTTTCAGTAGTTACTGACAGTTTGTATTTTTCAAGTGAAGCAGATGTATAAGTTTCAAGATTCAGATCGTAAAATAAATTTTTATCTATTGTATTTGTCAGAAATGATTCAAGGCTCAGATTGTTTCTTGAAGCAATATAGTCATCACCGAGAAAAACAAATCCATTAATATCTTTTTCAACTTGTTTCTGAGTGTCACTAAGATATGTTGATATAATTTCAGCTCTTTTATGCTGTTTTTCATTTTCTTCTTTATCTTTTTGCTGAAAAGCAGATATCTCTTTTTTCTGTTCGTTACTATCCCATACATAAAAAGCACCGAAACCAGCAACTATTAATATCAGAGCTATTATTCCTAATACCTTTAATCCTCTGTTCTGCATTTTTAATCTCCCCTTTAATTATGATAATATAGTTTATTTCTTAATTATAATTGAATGGAGGAACATTTGTAGTATTTAAAAAATGTTTTGTGGTCTGTCTGTAATAATCATCTGTTAACTATATTATCTTTGAATTATTATAAAACAAATCAAGGTTAATATCAAGTATTATCTGTTATTTCCTTCATTTTGTATAGTGAATTTTAATAAATTATTATTACTATTTTAGTAATAAATACTTGATTTTTTTCTCTTGTTGTTATAAAATATGTATATATTATAAAAACAGAGGTGTATTATGGCTAAAGAATTTAAAATCAGAACAAAAAATCAGGATGTATTTTTAAGAGTACAAAAGGGACATTTCGCAACAATGCACAGCCACACCAATTATTTTATTGATGTAACTACACAGAAAATGAGACTTTCAGAAGCAAAAGCTGTTGCACATGAGCTTGTCAGCTATTACCAGGGTAATACTATTATTGATACTATTCTTTGTATGGATGGTATGGAGGTAATTGGTACATGCATTGCCGATGAATTAACTAAGGATAATTATGTAAATATGAATGCTCATAGAACTATCTATCTTCTTACTCCTGAATTTATTACAGGTGGACAGCTTATGTTCCGTGATAATGTACTTCATATGGTAAGCGGAAAGCATGTGCTCATTCTTTCAGCGTCTGTTACTACAGGTAAAAGTGTACTTTCTGCGATAGATGCTGTAAATTATTACGGTGGAAATGTTGTCGGTGCTTCTGCAATATTTGCTACGGTCAATGAATGTGACGGTCACCCTGTTTATAGTGTTTTTGACCCTAATGATCTTGGTGATTATCAGAGCTTTAAGCCTCATAAATGCCCTATGTGTCAGAACGGAGAAAAGCTTGAAGCAATTGTTAACAGCTTTGGATACTCAAAACTATAATGAAAACGGATTTTAAAAAATTTTCTCCGGGATATTAATACAAATAATATCCCGGAGAAATATTTTATTCTAAATATTTTTTATTAAGCCTTTTTAAAAATGTAATAATCAAAATAATTACTATTATCAGTATTACAACGATTCCAATTGTATAGTATAATGCACTGTTATCTGATAATTCATCTTTATATTTTTCATAATCAAATTTTTTGACTGGTTTAGAAATACTCTCTTCTTTTTTGCTGTTTTCTGCCTTGCTCTGTTCACTATGCTCTGATTTCTCAGATGCTTCAGAATAATCTGCTTTGCTTTTATTTTTTTCCTTCTTTGACTGCTTTTTGGATGACTCTTTTGTAGAAGAATTCTCCTTGTTCCTTTCGCTGCTTTCAGAGTATGAATTATGTACAATTGCTGATGATCTTGATTCTTTTTCTGATTCTTCATATGCAGCTGTAATATCAAATTCACCCTCACTCAGGCATTTTACTTCTTTTTGATCTATATTTAATGCTTCAATAAAATCTGTTTTAAAGTGAAATTCATTTTCTTCACTATATTTTTGTTCAAATCTGAATTTTAGTGTCCGTTCTGTAAATTCTTCGTTTTTTACAGCGTAGATTATAGTAATACAGTTATTATCTTCATTATATCTCAGGTATTCGTTTTTTATCTTATTCTCAATCTCAGCTTTTTTGAATGATAATTCTTCAGGATATATTAATCTGAATTGAACAGCACCGAGTTTTGTTTCATCATGTATATTCATATATATATTGAAACTTTTTCCTGGTTTCAGGTTTTCACTATCGGAAAATATGCTTAATGATAATGATTTATTTATTGCAGAAGCCTCAATAAACAATGATAACAGCAATGTTATTATTGAAAAAATTATAACAGCAGGTTTAAATAATCTCATGTTTTATTTCCTTTCTGTTACAGGAATAATACCGCCGATATCATAAAGCTTATTGCTACCAAGCGATATTATTGATATACCGTAATTCCCTGCAAATGCTTTTATGTTATTATAATCCGGATGATTCTGTATTGCTCCGCTGAAAGCCAGAAGATTAT
>ONRO01000291.1 GCA_900320235.1 uncultured Eubacteriales bacterium | reverse complement strand
CGAACAAAAGAAAGGATTGATTAGATGTTCACACCAACCACACACAATACAATTAAATATACATATCAGTTAAATGCTGAGTCTTATTGTTAAATAAATGTATAGCAAAGAGAAAAAACTTAAAAAGCATATATTTGTAGATGAGTGGGATGTATAAATTCGATAACAGACAGATAAGTTTTGAGAAATATGGACACCTCTCGGTATGAATTTGAAAAACAGCAACCTGTGGGTAAAACTTGCTCAAATATTTTTGTGGATTGAAATTGAAAAGAAATATGCGAAGCTTTTCTCCAACAAAAAGAGCCAAGTCGAGAAATTACTGCAACTTGGTCTGGGACGTCGATACATTTGATTTTCAGTCAGAAGAGTTTTATTAAAAACAAGGTTGCGAGGTGTTTGGAATATTAGATGATTGCCCGCAAGGTCACTGTAGGTATTATTATAAAACATACAATAATAGAATCATTCTCGAATGCTGTTTAGAGAATTTGTACGGACGCTTCACATAAGCTTCTAGTTAATCTCCGATTAAAAGTCAACTTATTAATGGAAGATTTAGTTTGGGTTGCAGGTTTGATGGCTGATTTTTATAAAAGGAAAGACTTGGAAATCTAATAAAAGAAATAAAGATTAATAGCGTATTCGCAGATTGAAATCGAGATTCATTTACAAAATGGCTATCTGAAGAAAAATAGGAAGTATTCATAAAATCGTATTCACATTTTAGTGCATTGTAAACAAATCTCGGCAAGATTTTTTTACTAATAAAATTTCTTTTATATAATCAAAAACTATTTATAAAATAATATAATGATTTTGAGAAATCTATTTATGAAATATAATTAATGTCAGAAAAGCAGATAAAGCAGATTTATTGCTTTTGAGTAGTGTATATAGCTAATTGTTCCAAATTAAACTTTTAATTCTGTAGACATTACGGATTTTATAGAAAGGTGTAAATATATTGTAACAGAGTTAATAAAAGCAGTAATTTTTTGCTTTGATGTTAGAAGATGATAAATTGTTGTTGCTTGTACATTAATCATAATATATAAAGATACACAACTGCAAGCCTATTGGTATAATAGAAAGCATTGTTACAGATTTTAATTCAGAAGACAAGGATATGGAATAAGAATACTAAACGAAACAATTAGATATAGAAAAGAAGAATTGTTGCCATAAATTAATGCTACAAACTCGAAAAACCAAAGACTGCATTTGATTTTTGTTCTAAATGCGATGTGGTTTTTAAATTATTTGAGTAAAGGATTTATGATAAACTTGGAGGAAAAAATGAATAAAGAGTTAAAAATTGCTTTTGTAGCTCTAATTGTACAAGTTATGGAGTTTATAATTGGTGTAATCGGAGTCATTAACTCAATAAATGTTTTATCAATTATTTTTTTGTGTTTAATTGTTGGTACAACTGTAGTTCTTATAGTTTTGGGGTACAGACTATATAGCAAAGTAATGTATATTAATTTTTTGGAGTATCTTATGCATAATGATAATCATAGTTTTGTTTTGCTTCCAAAGATTAGAATGTATCTCCATAGCCGAAAAATAAATAACAACATAAAAATAAAAAAACTAAATGTTACTTATGACTTTGAGAAAAACATTGAAAAACCTGAAGAAGCAATAGGAGATATGACTATAATATATTCAATGGAAATTGAAAACAAGAATATTCCTGAACAATTTGATTTTGTTCATGGAAACGATTTCTCTAATATTTCCCCGAGAGTTAAGTATAGTTACGGAACAAAATCCGATTTACAAACCATGGCGGACAACCAAAATATTCGTATTGCTCCTTATTGGAGGGGAGCACTTAAGCATTATAATTTTGCTTTTGAAAAACAGTATCTACCTCAAGAGGGCGATATAAAGATAGAAATCAAAGTGGAATGCGAAAAAGCGGTTGACTTTATGAAGGTTCCAAGGGATACGATTATTTGTTTACCGTTGGCTTTTAGCAAGTTTATTGATACTATCAATTTCACAATTAATGTAGGTGGATTTGGGGAAACCAAGTTTTTCTGTGATGCTTATCAAATAAGTAAAATTAATTCAAAATTCTCAAGAAAGTCTATTAATTGTGCAAGTCGAAAGACATCTAACAATATATATTCATTTGATTCTAATGTATATCCCAATATAATAAAAGGCGAAAAAGCATTTTACTTTAGATTGGGTTTTTGTGAAACTGATAAAGAGATTACAAGTTAATATTTGAATTTATAACAGATTGTTGCAATGAAAAAGAGATGGATAAAGGAATTGGATACATATATACTCAAGCTGGTGGTAGGTATGGTTCAATTAATTCGAAAGACCCGGACGAAAGAAGCTATACAAATATGGAATATGACTATGCTTACCAACCAAAAAGCACTTAAAATTCTAAATTTACGTAGAGAATACATAGAAGAGAAAAAGCAACCGGAAAAACATGGCGAAAAAGCGCAAATTATTCTCCCTCAGTTTACAGAGAAGAAAGTAGATTGGAAAGCAAGCACCAATTTAAACGAATTTCATAATTTGATGGACGAAGAAGTGCGCGGCTGGCTTTATTAGCACGTTTATAACATCTGTGATTTTGAAATGAGTCATCCCGATTCTGTAAGCAAGCTCACTATTTCAAAATGCGAATAGCTAAGAAAGGAATTTGACAAGAAGTGGGAGAAAAATGTGATACAATTTCAAGTACGATTTTTCTACCATAACCATAGGCGCATGGTTAGTTCGCTTCGATGATGTTCTCGTCGATGCGCTGGAGTTGGGCGTGTCGAAAACAAAGATTTTTCTCTTTCCGGCAGTATTAGCGAATACATCAAAACACATGTTGCTCCCTCTGCCCAACCTGCCAATGAATAGTTGGTGAAATATTATATAGCCAACAAGCTGTTTGAATCTGATAAGGTGGTGCTGCCTGTTACGAATTTTGATGCCTGTTTCGGCAACGGCATTTTCAGAAAAAAGTGGCTGCCGAAGGAGTTTGACGCCGTCATCATTCGAGACCCGCAGAGCAACGGTGTATCCCGCTATATGCTCCATGATAATTTGATAAAACTGATATAACCGAAAGTGCAGCAGAGCTAATCCGCTGCACTTTCTTTGTCCTCTGAAATATCGCTTACAATTGCCCACAAATCGCCTGTGTGGGCTTTTTGGGGACTTGCCCGATTTTTCTCTCAATTCGCACCACACGGGGCGAAACAGGGCTCGTCAGCTT
>ONRO01000288.1 GCA_900320235.1 uncultured Eubacteriales bacterium | reverse complement strand
GCCGAGGGTTCAAGTCCTTCTGCCCCTGCCAAACTCAAAAGTCCGAAAAACGGCTTGAACAAGCCATTTTTCGGACTTTTCTTTTTGTGTTTTCGCCACGGCGCGCGGTCTCTTTTTCCGCTTTTAATGCTTAATTTGAGCATCAATTTGTGCATCCGTTGCCAACAATTCCACCCTTTCCGTCGGGTATAGCATCAAAAGAGCAGCAAATTTCTGGCGAATAAAATCTATCTCTTTCCAAAAAATGCTTCTCCGCAACACCTCATATTCGATGGTGCGGAGTTTTTCGTTTCCTTGATTACTGCGTACCAGATTTTGATTATGAATTCATTTACCCAAACGATCCAAGAAACGGTCAACAATATACTTATGCTCATCCCAAGTATTGAATGCTTCTTCAATTTTTGTTCACAGCAGGAAAAATTATTCCTCTGCAAATGCAATAATACTACCCGATACAAATTAAATAATTTCATAGTATATAAGTGATTCTTCTCCGCTTATATTTTTTTACCCGATTTTGTTTTGATTTGTGCAATCCTGTTTCTGTTATCAACAAATACCCATATTACCTTTTCAATATCAAATGCCATCATCTTTTCATCATTATACAGGTATTGCTTACAAAGCGGAAGTTTTGCGGATGCTTTTTGAAGTCTAAGGAGTGCAAAGGATATTTTATCGAATTATTGAATTCTTTGTTGTACTTTGTTATAATAACATTAGATTATATATATTAGGGAGTAATACTAATGATTAGCAACAGATACAATCCAGCCTTTTATGCACTCATTGTAACGGATAATGATTCAGAATTTGATAAAGCTATACTAAATTTAGTGCTATATACTATAAAGAAGAAAAATTATAATTATATATCTAACCATGATGGAATAATTGAATTATGTAAAAGCTTTGAAAGCTACATTGGATTTAGAATGCCGTATTTCAAAATGGAAAACATCTTAAATCATGCTCATAAATTAGGTTATCTTACATATAATAATAACAACCAGTATATTCCTGACTTTAATAGAATCGCTAAATGTAAGATAAATCAAAATATGTATGATAGTAAAACAAAATTTGCATCTCTGGTAAAAGATTTTCGAGCATTTTGTACCAATGAGTTAGAGAAAGAATTGTCAAATGAAAGCGCAGAAAAAATAATAGCGAGTTTTATCGAAGAACAAGGTATTTCTCTTTTTAAACAAAAAAACTTATACTTCAACAGTAACCATGATGAGTATCTTTTTTCTAAGTATTTGGAAAAAAATTATCAAAACAATTCCAAAATTCTTGAGTACGTCAACAGTCTAATTGTCGGACGAATGTATTCTGAGTTGCTTTTCTTTGATTATAGCAACTCAACAAACTTAAATAGATTAACCGTATATATTGATTCTGGATTTGTTTTTAGATTGTTAGGGTATGAGTCTACAAACAGAAGCCAAATATACAAACAACTGCTAGATAGTCTTCATGAAGTTGGTATTACAACAAGAATCTTTAAACATACCTATTTAGAAATTGAAACCATCATAGCCAATAGTATTGAATGGATTAATAATCCGCAATTTGATCCTGCTCGTTCTACAGAAGCAGCATATTATTTTGTAACAAATAATTATACTGCAGAAGAAGTCAACAATATCGTATTACAATTAAATTCAATACTTAAAAATTTTGAAATTGAAATAGATGACCCTGATTTTCCGCAAAACATCCCATCCAATGTGGTTTCAGAAAAGGAATACTTTGAGAGTATTAATAATTACTATATAGAGAATAATCCCAATTTTAATAAAATAGAAAAAGAAACAACAGTGTATACTGACGCAAAATCCTTGTTTTTTGTAGATTATTATAACAACGGCAACGGAAGTCAGAATATTTCCAATATAAAGTCTTTGTTGCTTACCACTAATTCTTCTTTATCAAAAGTTTCCCATAACATCATGATTGAGAAGAAACATCTATCAAAAAAAGTCATTCCTTTTTGTGTTACTGATAGATTATTATCATTGATGCTATGGAGACTTGATAAAGGCACGATAAGCGAACAAAGTTATAACAGTTTAATTGTTTCTATAAACGCTGCGCTATTACCGGACGATCAAACATTTTCAAAATTTGTTGAATCACTTGATCAAGCATTGGAATCTAACAAGCTTACACCTGATGAGTGCTTTCTTTTAAAAACCAACAAAATTGCTCATCGGTACTTAATGGAGCTTACAAATGGAAATCTGGATGTTATAACTGATAATACCCCACTAGAAATACTAAAACAATTACAAGAAGACGCAAAAGCTATTGGCAGACAAGAAGAACGTAATATTGCCAATGAACAACTTGCCGCTAAGGATGATGAGATTCAAAGAAAAGATGCAACTATAGACTCGTTAAAAATAAAGCAAATTCAAGCAGAAATTAGTTTATGTGATTCGCAACGGAAAAGTCTTGAAAAAGATTTGCAAACTGTACGGCAGGAACACACTGATTATCAAAGCTTTTGTCAGAAGTGCAAATCTCAATCCAATTTTATAAAAAGAGCGATGTATTTCATCTGCTTCTTGCTGATTATTCTTGCGATTCTTCTTGGCTTTATGCTTCGAGAGGACAAATGGTTTAACTTTTGGGTGTTTTTAGTTCCTTTAGCACCAATTGCATTAACGTATTTTGTTCTAATGCTTCGCTTAAAAAAGCCAAGGATTGAAGATATAGTTAACACTATTGGAGAAAAGTACTATTCATGGCGGATAAAGAAAAAGGGATACGATAATGGATACGAAGAGCAACTAAAAAATAAAATCTCCTCTATCGAAAAAGATATCCAAAAAGCAAAAGATAAATCAGAGCAGCTAATGGAAGAATACAGCAACTATTAACATCAATTCGCGCATTTGCCGCTAACAATTCTACCCTTTTCGCCGGGCATAGCATCAAATGAGCAGAAAAATGGGAATACTGCTTCTAGGTGCGAGATGCTTTCTCTTTAACAAGAACCACTCCGCAACACTATTTTCGGTGTTGCGGAGTTTTGCTTGTAACCGTCAAATAAGATAAAGAAACACCCGCCAAGGATACCGTTTTGGCATTCGTGGCGGATGAAATTATTTGAGGATAATT
>ONRO01000287.1 GCA_900320235.1 uncultured Eubacteriales bacterium | reverse complement strand
GAAAGCAGCAAGTCAGATGAAAGCTCAGCTGATGTAAAGACTGACGGTAAAAATTATACACTGACAATAAGAGACAGCGGGAAAAGTCAGAAAATAACCGCCGGCTTTATCAATACAATGAGCGGAGCAAGTGAAGAAATACCAATGACAAAGACAGATGAGGGAGACGATTACTTTATCTATACATGTCAGGCTGACACGAGCAAGTACAATATGGTACATCTTAATTACGGAGCAGAAAAACCGACACATGACGTTGCGTTCAATGAATATATAAGCGGCTGGTATCTTTCAGACGGATTGCTCAGACCCTATGTTGTAGGTACAGAACCGAATTACGAAAGAAAATATGAAACTAAAAAACTCCGGTTTGACGGATATGACAAGGAAATATATATCTGGGTGCCTGATGATTACGATGCGAAATCGGCAGATAAGTATTCAACGATTTATGTTTTTGACGGAAATGTCGATGTTGCCGACAATATCAATCCGGACTACGATAATGAATCATGGCATACTGGCGAGCATATAACAAGCATGATGTCGCTGACGGATAAAAAAGCTATTGTCGTTGGCATTGAATCAGATGAAAAGACAAGGAATGACGAGCTTATTCCGGATATAGGAGAAATCTCGATCAAAAATTATCCGACGAAGAAACGCGGCAGTGCTTTTGCGGACTTTTTATGCGATACTGTTATTCCCTATATCGAAAGCAATTACAATGTCAGCTCAGACCCGGAGGATACAGCTGTCACAGGCAGCTCTCTCGGCGGACTTGAAGCATTTTATGCAGCATTGGCTCATCCGGAAAAGTTTGGTACAGCAGGAGCAATGTCACCGTCATTCTGGGCATTTGATGTTGATAACTGGACAAAGTGGCTCAAATCTACTGTTTCAGGCATGTCAGCTAAAACATCTCCGTATCTTTATCTTTACGGCGGAGATTATGAGCTTGATAACGGTGCTGTATCAATACTTATGAACAATTCGCTTCTGGAAAGCGGTTATCCGAAGGACAGGATCCTCTGCTCAGTTTATACGCCCGGCGAGCATATGAACGAATACTGGCAGAATGTTTTCCCTGAATTCCTTCAGGCATTTTTTGAAAGAAAGACATCAGCTCTCGAAAACGGAGCAGTAATTCCACTTCCGGAACAAGCCAGAAAACTGATGGAAGATTATAAGAACGGATTCAAATTTGAAGAAAGAGAGCCTACCGATAAGGATTATGTTTACTATGACAACAGTGAAACAAAATGGGAAACGGTATGTGTTTACTGGTGGGGACCGTACGGCGCTTCGACTTCAAAGATAACATCCGGTGAATATTATGACCATGACTGGCCCGGCCATGAAATGGAAAGAATAGGCGACAGCGATATTTACAGGATCGTTGCACCCAGTGGTGCTGTCGGAATCATTTTCGATAACGGGGTCGGCAACGATAAAATGGCAGAAGGCAACGAAGCATATCAGACAGAGGATATTACATATGACAAGGATGTAAATCCTGGTAAGCTGTATAAAATAGACATGACTCAGCAGGCAAAGCCGGGCAAAGGAAAAGACAAGTTCAAGTACAGATATCCTGCCGGCACATGGTCTGATTACAAGTCCTGATAAGAAAGCAACAATATCTGAATCATAGTTAAAAAAACCGATATCTGTCCATGGATTTCCATTTGACAGATATCGGTTTTTTGTCATTGTCAGTATGCTTTGAAAAATAGTCATAGTCTGCGGAGAATTATTTGTCTGAAAGCAGATTTTGAATTCATACGCAAGACTGAAATATACCCGGGAAAACGGCGGCAGACATGCTGATGCAGGCCTGCCGACGTTTCGTATGTATACAGATCTGATACCAATTTGTTACAGTGATCTTTATTATCTTGTTTGCAATATTTCCGTTGTGATCAATTGCCTGGATTATGATATCATAGTCTGCCGGAGATGTGGGGGTGAATTTCTTGTAGGACGCTGATACAGATGACCTCAGAGGCTATCATATAATGGGCATAATCCTGCATCCAGTTTGCCGTATCAATACTGCCCATAAAGCAGGTATCGAAAAT
>ONRO01000048.1 GCA_900320235.1 uncultured Eubacteriales bacterium | reverse complement strand
TTTCTGAGCTGCGTCTGCTGAGATCGGAACCGCTGTAAAAGAAGTCATTAACAGCACTGCCGGTATTATAATTGCCGGTATTTTTCTTTTTATCATATTCTTATCCTCCTGTACATGATTTCTGACTCACATCAATAATTATATTCATCTGAATCTGTTTTTATGACTTGGACGGAATTTTTTCTCAGTTTAACTCTTCTGCATAATAAAAATTCAAAAAAGGCTGCCGCATTATTTAAGTGCGACAACCCTTCTGAAAAAAACGGGATAATTCAATTTTTCGTCAGTTTTGATCTGTTTTCGGTTGATGATTCAGTTTTGAAAAAGGACATCTTTTTCCAATACACTGATTATTCATCGGAGAAAAATCACAGACAATATCTTCATTCTCCATTTCAATATTAAGATGCTCTTTTACAAATTCAACAGCCTCCCGGACTGATAAAAATGAATTCCTTTTACAGCACCTTGCTCCGCCTACTTCACCGATAGCATTAAGAGATCTTGAGGTCATCAGATTTGACAAGCCATACTCTGTTACCTTCAGCGGTGTTGACCCGGTAATGATTGAAATAAACATGCCGCTGCTGATTCCTGCCCCACATGCACCCCAGAAGCCGCAGGCACCCCCGGGAACCTTTGAACCTCTGTTCTTCATTTCTGTCAGTGCAGCTTTCAGATCTATTTCTCCGCCTGAATTCTTATATGCTGTCAGTAAGGCAGAACCGACCATGATATGATGTTCCGGTCCGTGCATATGACATCCCGGAAGTTTCATCAGCTTTCTCAGAATTGTTGCGGGATTCTTCGATTTTTCTGTCAGGCATACCTGCCAGATACTGTCCAGTCCCTGCATATGACATTCATTGCAGACATAATGTCCATTTATACAACGTGTTTTACTTAATTCTTTTTTATGACAAATAATACATTCCATTTCTGTATCTTCTGTCAGATACTCCAATGGAGCTTTGCAGATAAGACATTCATCTTTCATCTTTTTCCCTCCTTAAACAAGCCAGAAAGCGTATAACTGCCAGTAAATAATATTATATATTACTACACTGCCCATAAGAAATACTGCAATATTATATATTCTGCGAATAACAGACATTTTATTTGATATGAGCATAATCAAACCCGGAATCATTACAAAAGCAATTATCAGAGAAAGGACAAGGAAACAGGCTGACCAGATCTGATATGCTTCTAATTCCCAGATCGTTCCGTCGAGAAGACTATATACACAAGGCGCAAGAAGAACAACTGAACTGATTATCAGAAGGCTGCCTACTGTACTCCACCTTCCGAGCGGAATAAAGTTTTCACGCTTTTTTGTTTTTCTCACAACAACTCTTATAAGCTTTACAATCAGACTTATTACAGCAAAAGCAAGTGCTGCAATCCACAATGCAACAGTCAGGTACCTTTCTGCAATATCTTTGTCACTCATCACAAGATAATCCATACCGCCTGTTGATATCCTGTCAACCTTATCATTAGTCTGTCTATCACAAAGAATTCCTGAGAACATTTCTTCGTTCACTTCTATTGTAGAATCAAGTGATGCCAGTTTCAACGGACCGCTGAGCACAGTCGGCAAAATCATTATATTACCGTTTACTCCCTCACTGTGCCTGACCTCAGGTGCCTTCATAATCAGCTTCGGCATTTTTTTGCAAAAATTGCCTTCACCTATCTGATTTGTCATTACAACCACGCCTATCCCAGTGGTCGGGTCAAACTGAAGCTGACTGCTGCAGGAGGAAGTATTTCCTCCGTGTCCGATGATATTCTCTCCGTATATCGACTGCCAGAACCCATGACAATTGACAGGTATATCAGTATCGCCAAGATAATCCGTCGTTGTAAACAATTCTTTATATGTATCCTTATTTTTGAAAAGAGTGGTTTCCGGATCTGAAATTGCTCTTGCAAATATCGTCAGATCATTCAGATCTGATGTACACATTCCCGCAGGATAGGTGATTATATGTCGGTAACAATCTCCTGCGCTTTTTCCCTCACGGGTATAGCCCTGCAATATTTTGCGGTTCTCTGCAACAGTTTTATTATCACTCAGATCAGGCAGCAAAGCCGAGTTTCTCATGCCAAGCCGTTCAAAAATATTTTTATGCACATAATCAGAATATGAAACTCCGGTTTTACTTTCAACAATATATGCTGCCAGAGCTGCGCCCCAATTGCTGTATGATGAGATAACACCCGGTTCAAATGACTGATTCGGCTGATATTTTTTCAGGAAATTGCGAAGTGGTATTATTTCTTTTTCATCAGCTGTTTCAAGGTCGTAAAGCAGCTCATCAAAGCCTGCCGTATGATTCATCAGATGAAGCATTGTAACCGGCTTGTCATAATGAAGATGAGTCAGAAATCCATCTGGAAGATATTTTCTGATATCCTCCTCAAGATCAAGCACACCCTGTTCTTTCAGCTGCATTACACTGACCCAGATCAGGGTTTTGCTGATACTGCCCCAGTCAAGCACCTGATTTTTTTCGAGTTTGATTTTCTTTTCTTTATCAGCATAGCCAAAGTAATTTGAGTATATTATCCCATTCTTATCAAAAACCGAAACTGCCATTCCGGCTGCAGTTTCTTCATTTTCGTTCCAGAAATCAGTAATTATTTTTCCGACTTCAGCATTTGTCAGCTTTTCTGTCTTTTTGTTATCATTCTCAGCAGCATATGCAATTATTCTTATAAAAGGCAGAAGCATACTGAATGTCAATAACACCGCCATCAGTTTAATACATATTCCTGAATAATACTTTTGTCTGCATCTTTTTTTCATAGTTTTCCTCCTGTCTGAATAATTGATCAATCGCCCCGGCAAATGCACAGTATTATCATTCTTTCTTAATTCTTATAATATCATAAATTAATCAAATTAACAATCCCCACACAAACAGCCGGCGCGCCACCGGTGTCGCGATTAACAGCTTAGTCAGTCTGATAGAGTTTTCTCGGACACTACCATGTTTTTTTAAGCCTGAACTGCTGTCATTATTTCTACTTTAAATCTTCACAAAACATTTTATACTAACACAACCAGCGTGATATGCCCGAAGGAAGTGACCGGCATCTGTACTTTTTTCTAACCTGAAAAAAGGCTGACAGTCTTATACTGCCCGCCTTTTTAGATTCTCTGTGTTATTTTTTCTGATCAGTTCTTATTCCTTCTGCGTGAAACTGTCAGGACTATAACAAATGCTGCGAAAACTGCTATTATTACTGAAATTGCAATCAGAAAAATACTGTTTCCGGTTGCAGCTGTGCTGTTATCGCTGCTTTCTGATACACTATATTGATACTGTGCAGACTCTGATTCATGCTGAACGCCTGATTCCGGGCTTGTTTCAGCATCGGACTCAATTTTCAGCTCAGGCTCAGAGCTTTCTGCTGATATTTCCTCATTACTTTCTTCAGAACGTTCCTCAATACTTTCTTCAGAACTCTCTTCATTGCTTTCTTC
>ONRO01000286.1 GCA_900320235.1 uncultured Eubacteriales bacterium | reverse complement strand
ATACTCTGCGGAAAAACCGGCAATACCTGCCGCAACCTCCCGCTTCATCGCATATCTGTTGCAGTCTTGCTTATATATAATAACATACATGGCGGCTAATTTCAAGCAATTTCTTTGTTAATTTTAGTAGAAATTTATGTGTACTTTTTGTCTATTGTGCTAAAACTTTACCGGAATAATTATCTAATTTAAAGTCAACTTATCATCTGTTTTTGTCAGTTTTACCATAGAAACACTCGGCAGGGTGTAACCGTCATTCATTTCAGGCATGAAGCTTACATTTTGTTCGGTCAAAGAATAATAATCATTGAATAGTCCTTGATCATTCGCTACACTGTTCAAAAAGGAAGCAGCAGCACCACATAAATTGCACGATAAACTAAAAAAATCCGCCATGCTCACACAAAACCAATTGCAATCTGCCACCTGATTCCTGACAGGCACTTTTCATACGACACAATCCGACAGTCATCGAGCGTAACAACTCCGCCCACGCTCAGACTAAACCAATCGCTGTCAAAAAAACAATCGAGCACGCCGCAGGCAGCGCAGCGTGAGAAAGCAAGTCAAATAAGCGAGTACGCCCACCGCTGGCGGGGGGCAGCACAGCGGAGGGCGGGGTAGAGTTAAGGAGGAGAGATTTCCGGCGCAGAATCAGTCAGAATAAGCAAATCAGAAGTGCGACAAAGCCTAAGTCCTTTCATACAAAGCAGATTGCGGACTGCTGTTGCACTCTTTCAGTGTAAACAGACTCTCCCCATTACTTTCTGTGATATCAAGAAGCAGTCATCGCCGGCATGCCGCCGTAGTCGCGACGCGCTATCTCTTCACTACGTTCAGCACTGTGTTAAGAACTTCTGTTTTTAGTCCCGCGATTCTGATTTCTTATTATCCAAAATTCATTTCAGAAGATTATAGTTCCTTGAAACACCCAGAATCATTTTACACGAACCGTTGCCAAAGATTTTATCAGACACATCTCAGACATTATATTTCAACTATGCGAAAACGTTTTTTGAGCAGTATTACTTCGTTATCTTATTGCCTTCGATCTCAATTGAAGCTATCTCCTCAGGATTAACTGTAACCCAGTCATCGCCCGAAAGATATATCAGATGAAAGGCATATTCGTTTTCATCAACAACAGCATCGCAGGTATACATATCTCTGCAAACGGGAAGCTTCTGTCCGTTTTTGAGTGTTACCGAGTTTTTGCTGTTATCACTCATAAAGTCCTGTATCCAGATATTACCGTCTGAATTCTCATAATCTGAAAGACTGCCTTCTGTTATTTTCAGTCTTATGCCTGTTGTAATAGCGCCTGCATCTATTTTTTCTACTTTGTATTTCAGACCGTCTTTTTCAAATGTACTGTCTGTCGGTTCAAGTAAACGCTGATCAGATTTGTAATTCAGATTCCATGAACCCTTAAAATTAATACTCAGTCTTTCTGATTCTGTGATCATCCATTTTATTATAATTTTATCTTTGTTAAAATCTATTTTATTTGTAATGATCTTTCCCTTGCCAAGGGTCTTTGCTGCCTCCTCAATTTTTTTATAGGCAACCTCCATTCTTTTGTTTTGCTCTTCTTCATTATCAGATGCCTCAAATTCATATACAGTAGAAATATCCTTCATAAGATAAAGGTTTTTGAATTCAAGGTGCATCTTCTGACCTTTGAGCTCATAACATTCACTGTAATAATCAGTAAGTATCTTTATTGTATCCGGCGAGGTCAGTTTGAATTCATTGTAACAGCTTGTACCGTACGGTTTATTTCTGAGCATTTTATCAAGCTGCTGTATCGGGCTGAGTTCGACTTCCGCCATTACTATATCAACCGGCATATTTTCCATTTCCTGTTCATTTTTAACCGGCGCCCAGTTTTCCTGCTATGATAATACATAGTAGTCTTCTATATTATCTCCGTCTATAAAAGCCTTTCTGTCTGAATGCCTGATACTGATAGCATTAAATACATTATTGTCATCTCCGGTTATTCCGAAAAGTTCACCGCTGAACTGAGGATCAGTCTGAATACTGACATTTCCGCCGCTGTAAATACCGTTGACACGTTCACCTGCAAATCTTTCTCCGAAAACACTGTTGAAGCTTCCTGCTGCTCCTGCTGATACCGTTCCTATCACAAGAGTTGCTGCAGCTGCAAAACTGCAAATATCTTTCTTTTCCTGTGAATCTTCGTGACCTTTCCCTTATTCATTTTTTCCCTGAGTAATTTTGTAACATTTTCCTCATTTATACCCGTTTCCTTCTGAACCTGCATTGTATCAAGCTGCTGAGGATCTACTTCAAGATAATCAAATACATTCTTTCTGCTCATATTCCGTAACCCCTTTCTTTAAGAAAGCTTATCAGCTTTTTTCTTGCTCGCCTGACTCTGGATTTGACATTCTCTGTTTCCAGTCCTTTCAGCTTTGCTATCATTGGTGCTGTCTGATAATAATAATAGTATCTGAGGATTATTTCCCTGTCATCTTCTGAAAACTGTTCAAGTGCCTGTGACAGATCATATCTCAGCACCTGTATTTCTTCGATATCCCTTCCTCCATATCCGGGGTACTCAGTCCACCGCGGCTCATATTGTAAATGATAACTGAAACATATGCGTTGTATTTATGCATGATCTCTTCAAGTGCAGATTCATCATGCTTTTTCAGTTTTCACACAAGCTGATCATCATTCATAGGCTTTTCACTCCTTATTTATTTTTCAGCTTCTCTGAAGTCTGTTTTAATCCTGCTTCATCTATATAAACGTAAAGACTGATATAAAAAGGGTCAGTTTTTTTAAAAAATATCTATTATCTGACATTATTTTCAATCAAGTAAGGTAAATTTAGTATATAGTTGGTAATAATAAATCAAATATTTATAAAAAATATTGTTTTTTTGACTTTTACAATTTAAAATGTTATATTTTCTATAAAGCCAGATGCAGCACCTCTACTATGATACTCTGTTTTAATGCAATAATCATTCCGCTGAGGCAGATATCTGTATTATCATTGCTGTATTAAGGCTTTAATAAAATAGTGCAGACGTTTGTCTGCCTTTTTATGATAAAATGGGGGTATATTTATGAAAACAATTACAAAGATTCTTGTCATTTCAATGGCAGCAGCTATTTCACTTTGCTGTGTGACAGGCTGCGCAAATAATTCAGGTTCAGAAAACAAGACAGAAAGCTCCGCTGCAAGCACAGCAAGCAATACCGATGATAATTCTGATACTGATACTGATTCTGACACTGCTTCAACAGACGAGAGCAATGCTGACGAAAGCTCAGCAGCTGATGCTTCAGTAGATCTTGCATCTGCTGATTACAGCAACCCTGCAGTTACGATCGAGTTCGGCGATACAGAGCTTATCCAGACGGTAACACAGGATATGCAGACAGGCAAATATGACGGTAAGGTAATCAAAGTAACAGGTATAAGCGAGAAAAGAATGAGCAGCTGCACCGTTATGGAAAAGGACGAAAAAACAGGAACCGGCTACGGCATGACATATTATCTTGACGGTCAGCCTGATCTCAGCGAATATCCGGCTGAGGACGCAAAGGTTGAGCTT
>ONRO01000285.1 GCA_900320235.1 uncultured Eubacteriales bacterium | reverse complement strand
TTTGCTGTTTCATAGTTATCTGTGCCGTTTTTATACTGATAGTCTGTATTCTTCAGAGGAACATACTGATCATTTTCATACTTTTCAATGCGGAAGGTATACTCTGCATTTTTATTCAGGCGGTTATCTGAATCCCTGACGATTTTTGTCAGGATCAGTCCCTTCATTTCGCTGCGTTCGTTAATGAACAGCTCATATTCCCTGGATGATCTGGAGCGTATATGAGAATCGTCAACGGTTTCCTTCCTTGTCCTCAGCACACGGGGGTTTTTTCCCTGAAGCTGATAGGCAGGCGTGTTTGACTCTGAAACAAGATACATCGTATCCGCCTTAAGATCAACAAACATCGCTGTCTGGTCATCTTTGAGTGAAAAGACTCCGTTTTCTGCATTATAGCGCTGAGAATCATAATTATCATAACCGTTTCGCAGATAATAGTTAAACGCCAGCTGCACCGGTTCTGTCTGATAATGAAGATTTCCGCTGCTGTCCTGTTCAGGATCATTGTTCTCGTCCCTGATCACGACCGGATCACCGTTTTCATCTCTGACAAATTCACTGTTGACAATATATTCGCCGTCATATTCATATGGTTTATCCGGATTCTGCGGATCCGGCAGTAGTTTTCTTATCGTGAATTCAAATGAACGGTCATCGTCATGTTTCAGATTGTCAAGCTCTTTCCTGACCTGAAGAACATTCGGTACATTCATAAATGTCGGATTGCGGCGCTGATTCTGTTCATTTCCGTAGGTAACGGTCATACTTGCATAATCTCGTTTCGGAGTTTCGCTGCTGTCCTCAGCCCTGACATATCTGAATTCCGCACCTTCCACAAGACTGTTATCATAAACACTGTAATGGTCCGGATCAGTATACTCCCTTATCTCAACCTTGTCGTTATTGTTCAGCCCATAGAAAACTGCTGTTTCCTCAGCATAGAGATAGAAAACTCCATTTGTCGTAACATAATGGTAACTGCCGTCCGCTTCGATCACATTGTCCGGCAATTCCTCTCCCTCAGGCGGGGCTGCCGGTTTTGTTTCATTGGTCTTTGTATCAAATATCGTATACTGTAATGATTCCGGAACTTCTTCATTTATCAGTATTTTATATTCAAAACGGTCTGTTGTGCGAAACAGATTGATATCGCTCTGTGCTAAGCCGAAATAGGGAACTGTTTTTGAAACCTCAAGCTCATTGACCGGTTTGCCGAACCTGTTTGCTACCTCCAGTACATTGCCCTGCAATGCGGATGCCACTTCAGTTACAACATCGTCACCGATCATGTAAAAATATTCTCCGGAATAATTTTTATTCTCACGCTTCTGACGCTTCTCGTTAAGCTCTTTTAAATGCTCCCATTTTTCTCTGACACGGACATAGTTTATTTCATCAGTGAATACTTCCTTTTCAAAATAAGTGACATCACCATCAAAAATGAAGAAGCTTCCGTCCTGGGAATCTGTATAGAACTTTGATGATACACGTTCATAATATTTAAAGCACTCACTTTCCACAGGATCATCAGAATAATCGTACCAGGGTCCATCCATCATGAATTTTTCATAATAGTTCAGGGACATATAGGTATCATACAATTCCTGCTCTACCGGATCGTCGCTGTTTTTCAGTTCCTCGGAGGCATAGTGGGAATCCTGTGATCTGAACATTATCCTGATCGTGCCATCACCTTCGGAGTAATACAGATAATAATCATTGATGTCAACAGGTGCCAGAATAAGATCATAGTTTTTACCGTCAACAGTTTTATTGTTTCTGATGTTGTAATACAGCAGATTATCTGTCTTTCGCTGAAACGGAATATGCTTTAGCGGACTGCTGGTCGATGTATGAAAAAGAGATTCTCTTTGTTTTCCCCCGTAAAGCGCCATCCTGAATTCATCATACTTCAGTTCATTGACAGCATATGTTCCATCCGGCAGGGGATCAGCTTCACGCAGCGGCTCACGATTTCCGGCACCCTTGACATATTCCTCATGAGAATAAATATTCTTAGATACCTGAATACCCTCATATTTCTCATTCTGAAAGTTCAGGGAAGGCTTGTCGGCGGCGTCTGAACCGCCTTCACCGACAACCTTCATGCTGCCAAAGACAGCCGCTTGAAATACAAGCACTGCACTCAGACATACACTGCATATCTTTTTCCATCTGTATGCTGTTTTTTTCATTGCCTGCACTCCTTTCATTTTACAGCTGCTCTGACGCTGCTCAATTATTATCCGTGCGCTTTCTCAGAAGCCACAATCCCTGCGGATCAAATTTATAGTCTGCAGAATTGGTATGAACGGGCACTGAATTCATAGGAGAAGACCTCCTTCCCGAATATGAGGCGAGAATATCCGCAACACGTCCGTTGATGTCATATTTCTTTACCCCGGCATTATTAAGGAGTTCTGTTGCCGAAGCCGCCTGGACATCTTCCTTGAAAAGCACCGTAATGCGTTTATCAGGTCCACCGATAACATAGGCGGACTGCACGTTATTTATATAGTTTTTACCGTCAAAGTACCAGCCTTCGTTATCCTGAGCAAGCTCAAATCTTCTTTTGATCATTTCGATCTTTTCTGTATCATTGCGGCTGATATTTGTAAATACAAGCGTAGTATTCTGGCTGTTATAATAACCCTGATCGGGAATCGCCTGATTATTATTGATATAGATATCGGTAGATCCAAGAATCGGTCCCTGATTATCTTCATTTCCGACATTCGGGCTGCGCCAGATCAGCATAAACGGCCTTTTGTTGAAGCTTGTTCTTACCATTGCAAAATCTCTCACAATAAGGTCGCTGTCTTCCGGAAATACCATTATTGACGTATATCTCATTTTTTCAGCCTGATCCGAAAATGCTTCACGCTTGATTTCCTTGATACCGTTCATTATCAGTACGTTCGGTCTGGTAAAGAACTGATCGTTGAAAAGATCACCTGCGGCTTTTGTTACACTGTAATATCTTGTGTTCAGGATACCATTCGCGTTGTTCACACCTGAATTCATTTCCAGTACACTATACGGAGGATTATTACCGCGCTGATCTATACTCGGCAGGATCTTTGAACCTGCATGTGTCAGTGTTGACGGAAGGTATATATCAAATCCTGTCTTCGGTGATGAAAACAATGCACTGTTGCCGATTTCCACTGTTCCCTCAGGAATATGGAAGGTCTTGACCGCAGAATTCTTGAACGCATAGGCTCCGATCGCACGCAGTTCCGATTGTCTTGTCGAACTGTCCTGCTCAAAATCACAGACAGTCAGTGATGTACAATCAGCAAAAGCTGAATTACCGATCTTCTTTACAGAATCCGGTATTTTCACACTGTTCAGTGTCGTTGTACCCTTGAAAGCATTGCTGGCAATTCCGACAACAGGATGTCTGTAAAGCTGATGAAGATCAGTTGGCTCACGGTAATAGATATATTCGGGTATCTCCACATCTCCCTGCCAGAATTCACATACCTTGTCATAGATCTCTCCTGATGTTTCAGTGGTCCATATCGGCTGAGTAAGCTTGAGATCAGCATATATCGTCCTGCCGTAAACATTGTTGATACGAAGCTCTGCATTATTCTCCGAATATACTGCATCGTCCTTATATGCCTTGGACTGCTGGGTCGAATTATCGTCCATATCATTCCAACCCGTTTTCTGAAGTATAAAATTATAGCTTTTTGCATAGTTGTCCCATTTTCCGCGCCTCAGGATAACGGGGGCACCCATTGAAACGCCTGCAACAATATCAAGATCTGTATTGAAAATGAAGCCTGAAGCTGACTGACGGGCATTATATTTTTCTGCAGCTGTCCTGCTTGGCGCAAGACCGTCCTCATCGTCAAGCATATAGTTATTGTTGGCATCGTATACGATATTTCCGTTGTCGTCAACAAGCAGACGATAGGTTCCCGCATCAGCTTCAATTACTTCCCAATAGCAGTACAGCGGCAGGGTAAGCTCTGCCTTCTGTCCGTGGCGGAGTGTAAAGCTGCCAAGTGAATCGGTTTTATCTTCACGCAGAACTGTTCCGTCTTCATCATAGATCACATAACTGATCCCGGGTGAATCCATATAGACATCATTTACAAACTGACGAACCTTGAACGTAAATTCTGTTGTTCTGTCCTCATCTGTCATTTGTGTGTGCAGAGATTTTACAATCTTGCTGACCTCTATCTTCTTTTCTGTTACAGCCTCTGTTGTGTTGACAATAGTATCCTGCTTGCGCTTCCATTGGTCTGTACCTTCAAGAGCCGCCTGGGATACATAGCTTTCTGGTTCACCATAGGTTTCGTATCCGATAGGATAGCCCCATGACGGATCAGTATTCATTATATCCTCACTGATCTCAAGAAGCTGTGCATTATCTGACCTGTTCAGATTGCATTCTACATTATGGTCAAAGAAGATCCTGACAAAATATGTCATATTATCATCAGAAGTATTTACCCATCCTTCAAATGAATCAACATACAGCCTTCCGTCTTCACCTGTAATTCCGGTCTGTGCTGTTACTCTGTCGAATGTTTTGCCTGTTGCTATCCATCTGACACCATTCTGACGATTATGTTTGCTTCCGTCACGAAGTACAAGAGCAAGTTTTTTTCTGGGTCTTTGTGCAGCTTCTCTTCCGCCTATTCTCTTATAGATAACGGAATTGTACTGTGTAACGGAATTCTGTACCTCGACAGATGTCTTGTCCTTATCTCCGGTCATTTCCTCGTCAGGTGTGAATTGTCTGACTGAATACAGAACTTCCTGACCGTTTTCTGTTCCGTTGAACGTTTCGACTTCCTTCGGAATCTCTTCTGTGACACGGTATTCAACAGTATCATAGGGAATTCCGAGTGATGAACACAGTGCTTTAAGGTTAATGACCACACTTTGCTGACCACTCAGGGGAATACTGCTGAGATCATTTATTGATACACCGTTTACAAAAGCTATATCATTGAAAATATTTTCAGGTGAAACGAATGCATTTCCGCTGTTCTTTGTGCGAAGCTCAAATTTCAGATAGACAGGATGACTTCCGCTTTCAAGATAGTCTCTTGCAATTTCGTCATAGTCACCCGATCTGTCAGAAATATATTCCTTGGAAATTATCATATATCCTTCATCACCGTTGCGGATAACGGATAGTGTATTATCTCCCAATACTGCATTTTTCCATGCTGACCATTCACCCGGCGCATCAACCGGATCAAGGTGGATATAGGAGCTTTGCTCTTCAGACCAGTCTTTTTCACAGATCTGGTAAACATCATTTTCTCTGCCGACATCGACAAATTCTGCATAGATTCCGTTTTTCAGCTTGAAATCCATATATGCATAATCTGCTGTATGTGCAAGCGCAGGTGTATGATTTTCGCCCTGCAGTTCGTTAAGCTCAGATTCTGTAAGCGGTATTTTCCTGCCGCTTTCCATCCGGTAGAAATTTACAGCCGTAGGTGAAAAATCGTTACCGTCCTGTCTGCGTATCCTTATGGTGAACTGCATATTGTCATTTGTTTCCCTTGCTATGACAGACTTTGTTACAGTCAGGTTACGCAGCATATATACATTCTGAATCTCCATTTCAACTTTTGAAATGTTTTCCTTGATCGTAGCTGAATCTTCGGTCTGAACTGTACCAGTGGTTTCATTTGTGTCGTCAGTATAGATTTCATCTGTTGCAAGAAGATACTGCTGTAAACGGTTCATACTGTCGTCACAATAATATACCTTGTCTTCTGCATTATTATATTCTTCGCCATCCTGGTAATAACGATAGCTGAAATAACCCTGACTGTAATCAGCATATGGAACATGCTGCTCAAAAAAGGCTTCTTCATCTGCGGGAGTATTATTCTCGCCCAGGATAGTTCTGCTGTTAAGTATCTCATCAATATAGTATGTATAGCCTGCCTCAACATGACGTATCTTGATCGTATAATGAGTCTGTGCACCGTCATAGTTTCCGATCGGCGCCAGTACATAGCCGTCTCTTGTCACCGGGCCTGTCATCTTATTCTGAAGAAGCTTTCCGCTGCTGTCACATGTCCAAAGCTCCCAGGTCATCTGACGGCATTTCTGCGGAGGAATGATCTGAGGATCGCTTTCTGATGACAGTTTTCGGGTCACACGGTATAAAAACGCTGTTGTATCCACACTGTTTTTTCTTTCGCCCTTAGGCACATGTGCTGAAGGCTCAACTGTTTTCTGCATGTAGATATCCTTGAATCTGAAGCTGTTCTCATAAACCGCAATATTTTCGTCAAGTACACCAAGCGTATTCCTGTAAGGCTTATTTCCTGCAGGTGTTTTTACATTCCATGAACGTTCATTAAGATCAGGCTTGTTTGTTCCTTCGATCACCGGTACTGTTTTATACTCGCCGGCAATATCGTCCCAGTATTTATTGTCCATATCCTCACGGACACGGTAACAGTATTTAGGCAGATAGATGTTTTCTCCGCCGTATTCCGGCAAACCGTTT
>ONRO01000187.1 GCA_900320235.1 uncultured Eubacteriales bacterium | reverse complement strand
GTCACGCTGCCGCCGGTGAGAGGGTTGTATTGTTTGAAAAAAAAGTGTATAATAGGGATGTTGTTGATGCTTTCGGGGAGAATGTGTACAGATGGGGAAAATCTGCAGGTTATTGTGGGGGTTCTGTGCGCAGCTGATACACTTATGATCAGTCTATTATGACTTTCCGGAAGAAATATGTATTTAATGGGGAAGATTGTAATGGTAAAAAAAGGAAAATTTATTGTAATTGAAGGGCTTGACGGTTCCGGAAAGGGAACACAGATATCCCTGCTTGCTGATTATATCAGAAAAAACGGTTCTCAGGCATATTTTACAGCAGAACCGACAGCTTCATCGGTCGGCGGATTGATAAGAGATGCTCTCGGAGGCTTTGTAAGGCGGGATGCATATGAGCTTTCTGCGCTTTTCCTTGCTGACAGAATTTTTCATAATGCTAATCCTAAAAACGGAATAAAGCGGTATATTGCAGACGGAATAGATGTTGTGTGTGACAGATATTACTATTCTTCATTTGCATATCAGGGAATTGATGCGGATCTTGACTGGGTAATGAAGATGAACCTTGAATGCAAGGATATCATAAAGCCGGATCTTTGCATATTTCTTGATGTTGACATTGATCTTTGCGAAAGCCGGATAAAAGAAAACCGTTTTGACAGGGAAATCTATGAAAATATAGATTCACAGAGAAGAATAAGAAAAAGATTCTTTGAGGTTTTTGACAGGCTTATGGAAAGTGAAAATATAAAAATCGTTGATGCCGGAAGGACAATCCCGGAGGTATCAGCTGATATAATAAAAATTTATAAAGAATTAAAGGAGAACTGATAATATGAGCTATCATATTAACACAAAATGCCTTCAGGCAGGCTATGAGCCCAAAAACGGTGAACCGAGAGTTCTGCCGATTATTCAGAGCACTACATTCAAGTATGACAATGCAGCAACACTTGGTAAGCTTTTTGATCTTGAAGAGGATGGCTTCTTCTATACCCGTCTGACAAATCCGACACTTAGTAATGTCGCTGCAAAAATTGCTGAGCTTGAGGGCGGAGTCGGAGCAATGCTTACTGCTTCCGGACAGGCTGCAAGCATGATGTCAGTTACAAACATCTGTCATGCAGGCGACCATGTTGTATGTGCGGCTGCTGTTTACGGCGGAACATTCAATCTTTTCCATAAATCTTTGCGTGAGCTTGGAATAGATTTTACATTTGTCAGCCCTGATGCAGAAGAGGATGAGATCAACGCAGCATTCAAGGATAATACAAAGGCTGCATTTATCGAAAGCATTTCCAATCCATCTCTTGATGTAGCAGATATTGAGCTTTATGCAAGGATCGCACATGCACACGGTGTGCCGCTTATCGTAGACAATACATTCCCGACCCCGATCAATCTCCGTCCTTTTGAATGGGGCGCTGATATAGTTACCCATTCCACAACAAAGTATATGGACGGACATGCAGTTGCACTTGGCGGTGTAATTGTTGACAGCGGAAATTTCGACTGGACAAACGGAAAATATCCGATGCTTACCGAGCCTGATGAATCCTATCACGGTGTAGTATACACAGAGAAATTCGGCAAGGCAGCATATATCACAAAGTGTGTAACACATCTTATGCGTGATTACGGTGCTCAGCAGAGTCCGCAGAATGCATTCCTGCTCAATCTCGGACTTGAAACACTTTTCCTGAGAATGGAGCGTCACTGCAGCAATGCAATTACTGTTGCAAAATTCCTTGAAGCAAACGACAAGATCGACTGGGTAAATTATCCGGGACTTGAAAGCAACAAATACTATGAAAGAGCAAAGAAATATATGCCAAACGGTACATGCGGAGTAATTTCCTTCGGTGTAAAGGGCGGAAGGGAAAAGGCAATGCAGTTTATGGATAACCTCAGGCTTACAAAGCTTGTGATCCATGTGGCAGATGCAAGAACCTGTGCTCTTCATCCTGCAAGCACAACTCACAGACAGATGAATGATCAGCAGCTTGAGGAATGTGGTGTAAAGCCGAATCTAATCAGAATGTCCGTAGGTCTTGAATATATTGATGATATCATTGCAGATATTCAGCAGGCTCTTGATACAATCTGATTTTTTGTCATTGAAAAAGAGATAATACAAAGTGCCATGACGGTTACAGGTGTGTAAAGCCGTCATGGCACTTTTCTATGTGAAATTGATAAGATAAATTGCAAGATTGAGATAAGCTGCAAAGCTCAGCCAGAGAAGATAGGGTATCTGAATGACAGAAGAAAGCTTATCCTTGTCATAAAAAAGAATTATCATTGCAAGAACTGAACCCCACAGAATCAAAAGCCAGATAAATGCGAAAAGATAAAATCCCAGTCCGAAATAAATCACGCTCCAGCCAAGATTCAGTATCAGCTGCACAGCATAGATATATAATGCAGGAGTTTTTACGGCGCCTGAAGCAAGATATACCCTTGCTGCAGAAAATGCCATTGCTGCAAAAAGAACAGTCCAGACTACCGGAAAAAGAAATGCAGGCGGAGAAAAAGGAGGCTTGATAAGGGAATCGTATCGGTCAAGGTTCAGGTATGTGACAAGTCCGCCAAGACCGGCAACTGCAAAACTGATGATAAAGGAAATTATATATGGCTTAAATTTTTTCATGTAGTCACCTCCGTTTATAAAATTCTGATATATTTATTATATGTTCGTTTTATGAAGATATGACTTCGCTATGCTTTCTCGTGCTCGCTTATTTCTTTGGCAGC
>ONRO01000284.1 GCA_900320235.1 uncultured Eubacteriales bacterium | reverse complement strand
ATTACCCAAGTGGTGAAGGGGATCCCCTGCTAAGGGATTAGGTCGGGAAACCGGCGCGAGGGTTCGAATCCCTTGTCCTCCGCTCAAGTGAAAGCCGTATGAATTCTGAAAGATGGTATTCGTACGGTTTTTTATTTTTTATATCAGGTTATAAGGCAGTTTTATGAGCAGTTCTGCATTTTACATTCTACTATGGGCATGATTATAATTTAATAGCTTCAATTCAAAAATAATTCAAAACTCCCTTCACAAAGACGTGAGGGGAGTTTTTGGTTGAAATGAATATAGCATCAGGATCATCTGATTAACCTGATAAGCTTTCTGATGAATATAAATATAATAAATGCTCCGAAGATAAGTAAAAGTAAGCCTAATGGGAGAGAGTAAACACCAAAGTTTTCTTTGCCGCTTGTCAGTAACAAAACACCAAGGATGATTGAAGCGATGCATATAGCAGCACTGAACAAAAATAATATCACATTAAGAATTATTCGCAAAGGATGCGGAACCGATTTGTTTTGAGCACCTTCAGCTGCAGCACTGAAAAATATTTCACCTATAATTTCAAGAATAATTTCTATAATGCTATCCATAATTGTATTCTCCTGTCAGAAATTTTAATTTCAGATATCAATATCCAGAGGTTTGTCAAGTTTTTCGGAAACATATTTGCCGTTTTTTCTATGTTGACGGACACATTCTGTCAGCAGATATTCTATCTGACCGTTCAGGCTGCGGAAATCATCCTCTGCCCAGGAGCATAATGCATCATATAATTCTTTTTTTAGTCGGAGTGGTACTTGTTTTTTTTCGCTCATGTTGTGCTCCTTTTAATCTGAATGGTTTTAATCGTCTGAAATATGTTCTGATATATCACTGTTTTCTGTTCGCTTATAAACAAGCCTGATGCTCAGTATAAGCAGAGTGAAGGACATTACGGCAAGTATTATCTCAACCCCCCACAGCGGCATACCATATGATGATAAGACTAAGCTGAAATCGATCAGCGCATGAATTAAAACTGCAAGAGGATAAAGCCAGAATCTGCTTTTCTCCCGTGCTGCCTTGAATACAAGTACAGACAATGAAATATGAATAGCTATTGCGCTTATCCTTTCGATTATTGATAATAAAGCATATTCTGTTGTCATTGAAGCATACTGAGATATCTGCTGTATAGCGGCAGCCTCAGATTCTTGTGAAAGTCCCTGCGTAAGCTGGGCTGTGTCACCGCTGTTTATCATTATTCCTAATGGAATAAAGGAAAGAACTGAAACAGCTATATAGATGCTTTCAAAACCGCCGTGACCGATTCCGTAGGCAAGAGAGTTGATTTTTCCGTCATATTTTTTCAGTGCTGTTTTAAAAGCCAGGAATCTTCCTGTTTCCTCAAATATACCTGCCAGAAGTCCTGCAATCATATAATATAGCAAGGGGCTTGAATTGATGGCCTCAGAAACCGGACTATCAAACTGATAAAGCAAATAGGCTAAGGGGCTTTTTAGTACAATCGCAAACAGAAAAAAGGTCACAGCTCCCGCAATAACTGGTGCGATCGGTGCTTTTGTTTTTATTTTGAATATAATCAGCAGCACCGCTGGTATTAATATCATAAAAGCACCGCATAAGCCTATATTGAAAAACGCAGAATCACTGAAATGAAGGTTTTCCATATCCATACCTCCTTAACATAGCCTGAATTTTATGATGACGCAGTACATTCCTCTTCATCATTTGCCTTTATAATATTTTAATATAAAGATCCGGAATTTACAATAGGCTGTGCATCATGATTTCCGCAAAGAACAACAAGAAGATTAGAAACCATAGCAGCTTTTCTTTCATCATCGAGATCGACTATTTCTTTTTCGCTAAGACTGTCAAGAGCCATCTGAACCATTCCGACAGCACCGTCAACAATGAGCTTTCGTGCGTCAACAATAGCTGAAGCCTGCTGTCTTTGAAGCATTGCAGCTGCGATCTCCGGCGCATAGGCGAGATAGGTTATCCTTGCTTCGGCAATTTCCAGACCTGCCTGAGCAACTCTTTTTTGTATTTCGTCTTTAATTCTTCCGGCGACTACCTCGCTTGATCCTCTCAGACTTCCTTCGTCAGCAACACCATCGCCGGTTGTGTCAACATTCTGAGCTACGTCATACGGATAATTACGAACTATTTCGCGAAGCGCAGCATCACACTGCAAAGAGAGAAATTCCATATAATTGTCAACGTCAAAGACTGCTTTTGCAGTGTCAACGACCTTCCAGATAACAGCGATCCCGATCTCGACAGGATTACCAAGGCAGTCATTGATTTTCTGCTTATTGTTATTAAGAGTCATCATCTTGAGAGATATTTTTTTATTGGTAACAGCCTCCTTATTATTTTCCCTTGCAGGCTTATTTCCGCTGATATCATCACTCTGACGAAGCTTTGTTGAGGCTGCCGGATTGAATGCCGTACAGAACGGATTAACAAAATAAAAGCCGGCTTCCTTCAACGTACCTTTGTATTTGCCGAAGAGCGTCAGTACCAGAGCTTCATTAGGATTAAGCATTTTAAACCCGGAGCAGAGAATACAATTGAAAATAAATAAAGTAATACATACGATAAATAAAACGATATAAACCGGGTTTGCATCAAGACCGTTATCCTCAGCATATGAAAATTCAGAAATGCTTGCGATTAGTCCTGCGACTGTACCTGCAAAAACTATCAGTACCACAAAAAGCATAGGCAGACCAATTTTTCTTTTAGTATAGATTTTTTCTTTCATAAAGATTACCTCCTCTGATATTATGGATCCTGTGTAAAACTATGTTAAGGATGCCACATATTGTTTCTATATCTGAATGATATCATATTGATATCGTTATGTCAATATCCGAATCAAAAAACCAGGAAAATTTTATTCTAAGCCATCTTGCTTACATAGATATAAATAAAATTACCCCGACTGAAAATGCTCAGCCGGGGTTCGTGTTTATATTGAATTTTTAATCCTCAAGATGACATTCAATAGGCTCCGGTATCTCACCGACGATATCCTTCGGATCGATACCCTGTTTTTCGTAATAGTCAGAAACGGCAGCTTTGATAGCCTGCTCTGCAAGAACAGAGCAATGTACCTTTACCGGCGGAAGACCGTCAAGTGCCTCCATAACAGCCTTGTTTGTCAGCTGCAAAGCTTCTTTGATCGAATGACCCTTGACAAGCTCAGTTGCCATTGAGCTTGTAGCAATAGCTGCACCGCAGCCGAAGGTCTTGAAGCTTACGTCAGTAATTATAT
>ONRO01000414.1 GCA_900320235.1 uncultured Eubacteriales bacterium | reverse complement strand
ACAATAAAATGCAAATAACACCCTTGACAACTGGTAAAAAATAAATATAATATTGGTAAAGCACAGGTCTGACAACACATTTAGTGTGATGTTGAATGACTGCTTATTTTTTTAATACACAACTACACATTTCGTGTTGAAAGGAGAAACATATGACTTATAAAGATTGGGCAGAGGAATACTATGAAAGTGCAAGAAGGCTTAGCGAAAGGATTGAAGAATTAAAGCAGCAGATGAAAACAGCATCGGCTGATACACTGAAGGAAATGTCATCACGTCTTGAGCTTTTCCGCATAATGAGGATGGAATGTCTTGACACGGCAAAAACACTTGCTTCAAGGAAAGGAGAGTGCTGAACACTTGGCTGCAAAATATCTTTATATGTTTGATTCGCAGGAAAAGGAAGCCTCGGTAAATAATTATCTTGAATCGATTGCAGAAACAAACGACAGCAAGCATAACCGCATGAAGGCACTCATGCTCAGAGGGATCCGGCATGAACTTACAGACCGTCAGCGTGACTGCATCAGTATGAAATACATAGACGGTCTGAGAGCGGAAGTTATCGCAAACAGACTCGGTCTTTCAACTGCAACTGTTTACAAGCATATCAGAAAGGGAATTGAAAGGCTCAGACGGCTTGAATATTATTTATAAATTTTAAAAAAGACACATGCTTATGAAAAAATGAATAAAAAAAGCTCTCACGGGCAGAATAGTATAAGGACAACACGCAAATGGAAAATGGTTTTGTCAGGAATACATAGGTATTTTTGCAGCCGTCCTTTTGCTCACAGGTCCGACGCTGCACAAGGGCGGCTGCCTTCAGAGTGCAGCTAACAAACAATATCGGAGGTAAAAATCATGCTTGATAAGATCTCACTTATTCTTCTTATCATCGGCGGCCTTAATTGGGGCAGTGTCGGTATTTTTCAGTTTGATATCGTCGCATGGCTCTGCGGCGGACAGACAAGCATCGTAAGCAGAATAATCTACACACTTGTCGCTCTTGCTGCCATCTGGTGCATTTCTCTGCTTTTTCGAGAGAATGCCATCACCCACGACGAGCATCCCGCTTTTTCCGAATAACAAAGCTCATACCGTCAGACTTATTCCAAAGCTATGACAAAAAGCACACGCTCCGGAGTTTTCCGGGACGTGTGCTTGACTTTTATTCCTCACTTTTTTTATGCACATCGATCTGTTCCATTATAAATGGCACGACCTCATCGGGACGGATATCCAGCACAAGGGCAAATTCATCGTGCAGGAGTTTTTCTGCCTGTCGGAGGATAAATTCATCTGCCTGATGAAGACGTCTGCCCTTTTCCTCCTGTTCAAGTTTATGGCGATAGAGTGTTTTTATAATCAGCATAATTTTTCGTCTGTCGCCCTCATCGATCATTTCCTGATATTTTGCTTTACGGATATTATCGTCATCTATCCATATAGGATCTCTTTCCGGCAATTCACTTATGATCCTGTATATTTCATCAGCAGAAAGGATCTCACGCATTTTTGCCAGAAGCTCTTCATTATTTTTCGGAACAAAAACGGTTGAATTCTGATCATAGACAGGTTTCAGAACTATATAATCGACATATTCTCCCCTGATTTTTTTAGACTGAGTCCCCTCTATCCTACACACACCCTGAGAGCCGTAAACAACCGTATCACCCACGCTGAACATTTCAAACAACCTCATTTCTCATAACTGCAAAGTATGGAAAGCTAAAATATTTATAAAGAAAAGCTTCACAAAGCTTTCCACAGTCTTTACATAAACAGACTACCTATTCATTTTTATACATCTGCTTTTCAATTATATCATATTAAAAAAATCCATGTCATAGGTAAATTCAACAAATTATCCTGTTGAAAATCAGTCTCTGAAGCTATTCCGGGAGAGTTTATACCTACATAAATGAGCGTCAGGTGTGATACTCCGGCTTATATTTTTGTCTTACTGCTTTTCCGGCTGGGAAGGTATCCACCTGCCTTTTATGTGCTCGCTTACTGCACTCGCTTTTCCACGCTGCGCTGCCTGCGGTATGCTCACTTATTTCTTTTGCGGTGATTATTCTTGTGTGAGCGTGGGCAAGCTTTGTTATGCTGAAAATCTGGTGGGTTTGGTTACCTGAGAAGATTGAACTCAGGAGTCAGATAAAATAGGGAAAATTAGTCTTGTGTGAGCGTTTCGGCTTTATACCGCTTCTGATTTGCTTCTTCTGACCGATTTTATAGCGAAAGGCGTTCCCTTACGGAAACGCGCCAAAAGAAAGGAACCACAAGAGGAAGGGCTTTGGCCCCTCCTCTT
>ONRO01000282.1 GCA_900320235.1 uncultured Eubacteriales bacterium | reverse complement strand
CCGGTATCATCCGCAGTATCGTCAGTTGTGCCGGTATCATCCGCAGTATCGTCAGTTGTGCCGGTATCATCAGTACCATCATCGGTACCGGTATCATCTGTATCATCAGTACCATCTTCTGTGCTGTCTGAATCGGTATCTTCATCAGTATCCTCATCAGTATCTTCATCGTCCGTATAATAATCTTCGTTATCATCGTCATCGTCGTCACTGTAATAACTTGTCTGAGTAGTATTGGTATCAGAACGTCTTTGACCGTATGATGAGCTTCCGGGCATATTATCGGTTGTATAATAGCCGACTGCTGTTACACCGTCGAGAGTCATATCAGTAAGACCGCCGTCTTCGATAACATAGTTATGCTGAACGACATCTCCGCCGAGGTTATAATTCTTCTGCGGCTTGCCTTTGAGCCATTCTGCCATAATATCTCTCCAGAGATAATGAGCCTTGTTTACTTCATCTTCAGCAATTGGCCTTGAGGAGTCATGACCTGCCCAGATGCCTGCGAGAGCATAGGGAGAAGCGCCAACGAACCAGTTGTCACAGGATGAGTCAGTAGTACCGGTTTTTCCGATAATATCCCAACCGTCAACAGCAGCTCTGTAACCGATTGTTTCGCCGCCAGCATTTACGACCTCATGAAGAAGTCTGTTCATAATAGTTGAAGTTTCAGTAGAGATGATCTGATCCGGTTTACCTCTGTCTGTATTATCAAGCAGGGTATTGCCGTCATTGTCAGTTACCATAAAGTAGCTGTAAGGCTCATAATAATAGCCGCCGTTTACAAAGATCTCATAGGATGCAGTCATTTCCTCAACGGTTGTACCGCCATAGAAACCGCCTATTGAGAGACCGGAAAGGTTTTGTGCATCGTGTTCAGGATCGAGATGTCTGAATTTCAGTTCCTCAGTCAGGAATCTGTAACTTTCATCAAGACCGACATCATTTACCACAGAAACTGCTGCAGCATTTGAAGAAAGGTTAAGTGCTCTTGTAACGGTGATTGTACCGTAATACTTGCCGTACCAGTTGTTAGGACCGGAGATAACCTGACCGTCTGCATCAAGACCCCAGTCAGAAACTGGCTTATCAGCAATAAGAGAGGAGAAATTGATCATTCCCCTGTCGAGAGCGATAGCATAAGAGGAGATAGGCTTGATAGTAGAACCGGGCTGAAGAACAGATTGTGTAACATTATCCCAGAGAAGCCGTCCGTCCTTTTCAAACCTGCTTCCGACAGTAGCGAGCACACGTCCCTCGAAATCCATCATTTCATATCCGACATCAAGATATTCATCCTTGGGAGTTTTCCATTCACGGATTTTCTTTTCAGCAGCCTCCTGAGCTTTTACATCCATAGCGCAGTAAATATTGAGACCCTCGTTATAGACCATTGTTTCAGCATATTCAGCGCCGATATTGAGTTCAGTCTGAAGATCCTTGACAACATCACGGAAAACCCTGTCCATATACCAGTTCCATTCGTTTTCATCTTCGTTTTCATCTTCAACAACATATCCGATGAATTTCATATTAGCAGATTCTTTCATAGCCTGTTTATATTCATCTTTGGTAATAATACCCTGATCATACATCTGCTGAATAATAGTTTCGCGTCTTTCCTTGTTGTTTTCAGGATAATCAAGAGGATTAAGAGCAACAGGATTCTGTGTGATACCGGCAATAGCAGCACATTCTGCAATTGAGCAATCCTGTATCCTCTTGTTAAAGTAAATATCAGCAGCTGACTGTACACCTCGACAGCCTGCGCCGTAGTTTACAATGTTAAGATAAGCTTCAATAATATCATCTTTTGTATATTCATCTTCCAGCTTCAGAGCACGGAAGATTTCCCTGAGTTTACGAGTAAGGCTGACCTCATTATCAGCAGTAATATTTTTGATAAGCTGCTGTGTAATAGTAGATCCGCCGAACTGAGATTTACCAGTTGCGATAGTAAAGATAGCGCCGCCGGTACGATACCAGTCAACACCATCATGTTCCCAGAAACGTTTATCCTCGATAGCAACCTGAGCTTCGATCATATGTTTGGGGATTTCCTCAAACTTGACCCAGACACGGTTTTCGCCTGAATAAAGTTCCTGATATTTTTCATATTCATCATTATCATTTTTAACATAAACAAAGCTTGTCAGGGAAAGCTTGATCTTGTTAAGATTGATATTTACCGGTTCACTTGCAATACCAATGATATATACAATCATTGAAATTCCCACGACAAGGGAAGTGATCAATAAAACAGCAAAACCGGTCAACAGGAACTTCCCGACAGCTGAGAATACACCGCCGACAGCCGTTCGGGTAGAAACAGCTGAGCCGGAAGCAGCTTCGTCATTAAAATGACTAATGTCAGTTTTTCTCATAAATGATTATAACCTCCTGAGATATTATTTGCCGGACAGGCAGGAATATTAAGACAATGCGAAATACCCATACCTGAAAGATGATATTGAAGGAAGAACACTGATGGAACACTTTCTGCCTTATAATATATACACAGACTATTATATCATAAAAAAACAAAAATGGAATAAGTTTTTTTAAAAATGAAATAATGTATTATAATAACTGTGAATTTGTAAAAAAAATATATCCGGTCAGTGAATAATTGCATAAATTTATCCAAAAATATAAACAGTGATGTTTATGAAAAAAATAGCTTCAGAACATAGGAGGAAAACAAAATGAAAAAGTTGATAGCTGTAACCGGAGTATTGCTGATTTCATCGATAATAATTACATCATACCTTACACCGTCAGATTATGAGGCAGCACAGATGAAGAATCATCAGGAAGAAAATGTGCAGTCAGCTCAGGAGCTGAACACCGGATATATAGTATCAGTATTTTCAGGAAGGATAGCATTATACAGAAAACGAGATAAAAAAGTATTGTTTTCAACTGACACACTGGTTTCCGATCTTCCTGAAGCAGATCAGAACAGGCTGAAGCAGGGAATAGAGGCAGCTGATATGAACGAGGCAGATAATATCATAAAAGAACTGTGCAGCTGAAAAAATGCACAAAAATACCAAAAATAATAATAATTCTCAATAAATGACAAAAAGAACAATAAGTTACTTTTGTTTTATTGAATGAATAAAAATAAGTGATTAATCGTCTCCTGAGGAATAATATGGAATAACCGGATATTTTTGTATTGATAAATAATAATGTTTCTATATGAATAATAAATAATTATACTAAAAAACATGAACATTATTATTGTTATTTTGCTTGAAAAATACAAAAATAATTGAGAAAAATACACTAATGTGCATATTAATGTACAATAAAAAGATTGTCAATTATTCTGTTTTTGTGTGAATTGTAGAAAATATGTGAAACTATTTGAAAGTGCGTGACTAAATCAAAAAAATGTTATATAATATTACTATTAGAATTGCCAAAGGGAACAAAAATGAATGGGGGTTATATAGAAATGTATAGCATGATTTCTTATTGGCTGAAGTATTACAGACACGAGTGTGGATTGACCCAGCAGCAGGTTGCCGATCGTCTTAAAATTGAGCGTTCAACCTATACCTATTATGAGACAGGCAAGACAAAGCCTGACATCAACACACTTATAAAGATCGCTAAGGTGTATAATATCAATTACACGCAGCTTCTTCAGGGTGTTGAGGAAGAGCTTGAGGCAGCAGTTGCCGAGATCCATTCCGGTCCAGCTGATGAAGACAGTCTCAAGTACCGCACACATGCTACAACAAAATATGAGGTAGAGCTTCTGTTTGTTGTACGAAATCTTTCTCCGAAGCAGAGAAAGGAAGTTATGAACCTTGCGAAGAAGTTCATAACCGAATCAGAATCGAGCAAATAATGATACATAAAAAAGGGCTGCCGCACTTCAGGAATGCGGCAGCTCTTTTTTTGCAGAATAATCATATCATATCACTGATAGTATTCATTTTAAGCGGAGGAAAATCAGAGCGTGGATATTCGGTAGCAGTGACGATACCGTTATCCTCGTTGATATCAATTATAGAATATTCCTCATTATATCCGACCGAACCCGGATTCATAAGGATCATAGGACCTTCCGCAGAGGTAAGCTGCTGATGTGTATGACCGAAAACCACGATATCAAAGCGATTTGAACGACCGAGCTCTGTGAGCCTGGAAAGACCCTGTTTAACACCGAACATATGACCGTGAGTTAAAAAAATACGTTTTCCGCATAGTTCAAAATCCTGATAAGCAGGAAGGTCACTGCACCAGTCGCAGTTTCCGCTCACGCCAAAAAAAGCCTTATCCGGAAACAGCACTCTCATTTCATTAAAATCCCGGCCGCCGTCGCCGCAGAAAAAGACCACTTCTGCCCGGCGGTGTTTTTTTATTATGCTTTTCATAGTAACGGAATCCCCATGGCTGTCAGAAAAAACAAGAATTTTCATAAAGATAACCTCTGTTCATATTTTGGTATATTCGGCATAGTATGTAATAGCAGCTGAGGAAAAGCAGCTGTAAAAACGAGAACGGTTCAAGAGGGAGGGACGGTAATGGATCAGAACAATGCACAGAAGCTTTTTGCAGGATTGTCTGAAGAACAGCAAAAACGAGTCAAAAGTATTCTTGCCGATAAGAATAAGACACAGGAGATACTGAATACTCCGCAGGCCCAGGCACTTCTGAAAAAACTGACCGGAGATAATACAAATGGATGATATTTCAGAAAAGATCGGTGAGCTGTTATCAGATCCGTCAATGATGGAGCAGATCAGGTCGCTCGGAGGAATGCTTGGAATGGGCGGACAGCTGCCGCCGTCAAAGCCTTCAGAGCCGCCGCCTGCACCGGCAGCTTCTGTTCCCGGCGGAATATCTCCTGACATGCTCGGAATGATGATGAAGCTGGCGCCGCTGTTGTCGTCATTTAATGAAGAGAATGACAGTACAAGACTTCTTAATGCGCTCAGACCGTTTCTGAGTGAAAAAAGAAGGGTAAGGATAGACGGATCGATAAGACTTCTTAGTCTGATGCGTATATTACCGCTGCTAAAAGGAGTTTTCTGACAGAATAATGATACAGCAAAGGGGGCGGAGATCCTGAATAAAAAAGAATACGAGCGTATGAAAGAAGAATCTCAGAAGGTAGTTGATGAATACAAAGCCAGAGCACAGCCGGATCCTCCGTCCGAAGCCGGTAATGACAATGAAGATGTCAGCAAAGCACATGAAAGCACAAAAGAAAAAGGTTTACTGTCCTATCTGCTGAAGGATAAGGATAGAACGATTATTCTGTCGCTGATAGTACTTTTGATGGATGAGGGCGGGGATCATAGTCTGATGCTTGCTTTGTTATATCTGCTGATGTAGATCAGGGTCTGAAGAAAAGAAATCAGACTCTGATCTGACCTTCGCCTTCTATAATAAACTTCATAGAAGTAAGTTCATTAAGTCCCATAGGACCTCTTGCATGAAGCTTCTGAGTTGAGATACCGATTTCAGCACCGAGACCGAACATTCCGCCGTCAGTAAAACGAGTTGAAGCGTTAACATAAACAGCAGCTGCATCTACAACCTCAGTAAAGCGCTTAGCAGCCTTATAGTCTTCTGTAATGATACATTCGCTGTGACCGCTTGAATACTTAGCAATATGTGAAACAGCCTCATCGAAAGAAGAAACAACCTTTACAGCGAGAATAAAATCGCCGTATTCAGTTTCCCAATCGCTTTCATCAGCCGGAACAACGCTGCTGCCGAGAATTGCAACAGTTTTTTCGCATCCTCTGAGTTCAACATTTTTCTCATCAAGTCTTGCTTTGATAGTGGGCAGTGCTTTATCAGCAATACTTTCATCGACGAGAATAGTTTCAATAGCATTACATACAGAGGGACGTGATGTTTTTGCATTGAAAATGATATCAGCAGCCATATCGATATCAGCCTTTTCGTTTACATAGACATGACAGTTTCCTGCGCCGGTTTCAATTACAGGAACCTTAGCATTTTCAACAACTGCACGGATAAGACCCTTGCCGCCGCGAGGAATGAGTACATCAAGATAATCTGTAAGAGCCATAAGCTCAGTTGATGAAGCACGGGAAGTATCAGTAATAAGCTGAATTGAATTTCTGTCAAGGCCAACGCTTTCAACAGCGTCACGCATGATATCAGCAATACATTTATTTGAATTGATAGCTTCCTTGCCGCCTCTGAGAATAACTGCATTACCGCTTTTCAGGCAAAGCACAGCTGCATCAGCGGTAACATTAGGACGAGCCTCAAAGATTATTCCGATTACACCGAGAGGAACTCTGACCTTTGATATTTTCAGACCATTAGGGCGTACACCTCCTGAGATCACATCACCGATAGGATCCGGAAGAGCTGCTACCTCAAGAACACCCTGAGCAATACCGTCAATTCGTTTTTCATCCAGCATAAGTCTGTCGAGGAGAGAAGCTGAAAGACCATTGTTTTTTCCGTTTTCGAGGTCAATGCTGTTAGCCTTGATAATTAATTCCTTGTTGTGAGAAAGAGCATCAGCGATTGCTCTGAGAGCCTCATTTTTCTTTTCGCCTGCTGTTGCGAGTGTTCTTGCTGCGATTTTTGCAGCAGCACCCATTTGTTCAATTACTGTCATTTTGATTTGCCTCCCGATAAAAATATTTATTTTTGGAAGCGCTGAAAAGAGGAATTATTTTTGCAGATTAATAAATGAATCAGCGTTTCCTTAGATTTTGCCTTCTTCAGCGATAAAAAGTGTACCAATCTGCTGTCCTTCAAGAAGCTTATAGATTTTTGCAGGATCATCACCGCTCATTACACAGGTATTTATACCAGCGCTTGTAGCAGCGGCAGCGGCAGTAATTTTAGTTGACATACCGCCGGTACCTCTGTTGCTTCCTGAGCCTCCGGCTATTTCACGGATATGGTCGTCAATGAATTTAACGACCTCAATTTTTTTAGCATCCGGATCCTTTCTGGGATCATTTTCATAAAGGCCGTCGATATCAGTAAGGATAATAAGAAGATCAGCACCTACGAGATCAGCAACGATAGCTGAAAGATTATCATTATCGCCAAAATTTGCCCCGATAAGTTCATCTGTTGCAACTGTATCATTTTCGTTGACGATCGGAATAATACCCATTTCCAGAAGAGTCTGGAAAGTATTGACAACATTCTGTTTAGAAAGCTCGTTAAGAACAATATCTTTTGTAAGCAGAATCTGAGCAACATTATTGTTATACTCACCGAAAAACTTATCATAGAGGAACATGAGTTCACACTGACCGACAGCAGCAAGAGCCTGTTTTTCTTTAGTTTCAGTCGGACGTTTTTTAATGCCGAGTTTACCGACTCCGACACCGATTGCACCTGAGCTGACGAGAATTATCTGTCTGCCGCTGTTATGAAGGTCGCTGAGTACCTTGCAGAGCTTTTCGAGATTTCTCAGATTCACATTACCGTTATCATATGTAAGAGTAGAGGTACCTACCTTTACAACAACTCTTCTTGACTGAAAAGTATTCATCATTCCTGTCTCCTTTTTATTCCTGAAATAACCTGTAATAATATTATACAAAGTAATAATACTACATTTAGTCCTTCAAGTCAACCGGCGCCGGCGCGCCGCCGGTGTCGCAATTAACGACTAATATAGCCTGAAAAAGTTTTATTCCGGCACCGCCCGGCTTTTTGAGCTTGAACTGCTGATATTTATTTGCCTAAAAACTCCCAGATTATTTTACTTAAACAATGAAAAGATGTATTTTTTGTTTGATTCTGATAATAATATTTTCAGGAAATAGTGCGCAATATATAAATAACAGGCAGTCATCAAAATAGCTGCCTGAAAAAACAAGAAACGAGTATTGTCAGGCATTATGCAGGAGGAATGATATGTATAGAACAGTTGTGATTTGCGGAGACTGCGGAGAAAAGGAGCTGACCTCAGAGATCGTCAGAGTCTGTTCTGAGAACGGCGGCGCGCTTGTCTGTGACGGAAACAGGATATATACGACATGTAAGGAGCCGTATTTTCTTATTTTCAGTGTATGCGCATTATCTGATCTGTATATTCCTGACTGTATTGTCGTACTTGGAAAGGCACTTCTTCAGATAAGAAATGATATTGACCTCACCGGAAATATCTGTATAATCGACGGTGAAAACAGTGACAGTATACATTTTGCAGCAAATGTAAAAGCAGATGTCATAGGCTGTTCAATGTCCGGACATGACAGCCTTACGGTATCATCCTTTGGTGAGGACGGCTCTGCAATCGTTACTCTCAGAAGAAGCATAAATACAGGCAGCTTTCAGGCAGAACCATGTGAATTCAGGGTGAAGAGAAGGATTGACGATAATATATATCCGATGCTTGCAGCAGGTGCAGTATTGCTGCTTGGCGGAAGGCTGCCGGAAAAATCAACATAAAAAATGAAGATTGTGTTCTGTATATCTGTATAATAAAGATATAATGATCTGTTTTAAAACTTTAGCAGAGGTAATTTGTTGACAAAATTTATTTAAAAGTATAAAATATGATACAGTAAAATTGAAAGGACGGTATTTCGGACATGAATAATATGTTTGAAATAAGCGAGGGCAGACCTGATGTTTCAGGAAAGGGCGAGCCTATAATTGAATTTAATAATGTCACAAAGATCTATACTCTCTATAAAAACAGCCGTGAGCAGTTCAAGGCGCTTTTTATCAAATCAAGAAAGTATAAGCGTTCAAAGGCACTTGACGGAGTTGATTTCAAGATATACAGAGGAGAATCAGTTGCAATAATCGGAAAGAACGGTGCAGGTAAATCCACAGTTCTTAAAATGATAACGGGAGTTGCATTTCCGACTACGGGAGAGGTAAAGGTAAAAGGAAGAGTAGCAGCACTGCTCGAGCTTACCGCAGGCTTTGTTCCCGATATGACAGGCAGGGAAAATATCAGCTTTAAATGTTATGTACTTGGTCTGAGTGAGGATGAGATAAAAGAAATCGAGCAGAAGGTTATTGATTTTGCTGATCTCGGAGATTATATTGACCAGCCTGTGCGTACATATTCATCAGGTATGAAAATGCGTCTGGGCTTTGCGATCAATATCAATATGAATCCCGATATTCTTGTTATAGATGAGGCACTCAGTGTAGGTGACGCAGCCTTTAAGAAAAAGTGTAAGGCAAAGATACGTGAGCTTATCAGCCGTGATATCACCGTCCTTTATGTAAGCCACGGAAGAGATATCCGTGAGGTATGCAAGCGCTGCATATTCCTTCAGAAGGG
>ONRO01000367.1 GCA_900320235.1 uncultured Eubacteriales bacterium | reverse complement strand
TCCTGTACTGTAAAGAAAGATATTATCATAAAAATATACTTCAAACAGACTATCAAATGATCTTGTGCGTAAACAATAAAGTATTACCGGAAAAGATGAAATTACAACTCCCGAAATCATTATCAGTGCGCATAGAAAAATACTTTTATATTGCTTTTTTCTGATGTAGATTATTATAAATGATATTACAAAACCAATAAAAAAGCCAAGCATTGTATATTTTACCCAAAGTACTATACCTATGCAGATGCCGCACAATAAAGCTTCTTTAGCAGATAATAATTTATTCTTTTTCACACTTGACAATGCAATGTAGAATGTTATACTCAGAAAAGGCAGACATAATTCTTCAGCACTGTCTCCTGAACAAAATGAAAGCGATGTATAAGAAAGTGCCGCCAGAGGGAGAATTATCAATATTCTATGCTTTTCTGTGAATAAAGAAATGATCTTATATGAAAATAAAAGAAATAAAATACAGGCAATTATCTCTACAAAATAGACTCCGAGAAAAGTTTTCCCGGATATGAAATAAGTAAGCTCATGAAGCATATACAGCAGCGGACCTTTTTGCTCAAATATATCCCTATAAAGAACTTTTCCGTTTGCCATGGCTTTTCCGACAGTAAAAAAGCAATTTGGATCGTCCCAATTATTTAACGGATATATTGGTGACGATTTTGAACATACAGTTACCACAAATATGGAAAAAGCAATTATTGCACTGATCGTCAATAACGTATTCTTTGATCTGTTTTCACTATTTCCGGTTTTCATCATTTCCTCCGCTCAATAATTCTATAAAAAAGACCGTCGAAAAAACGACGGTCTTATATTATTTGATATGGTATATCAGAATTTAACCTTACCCTGCTTTCTGAGGAAAGAAAGAACAGCTGCAACTGCAGATGCAAGTACAAAGAGAATAAGGAGAATTCCCCAGAATGTAAAGCCGGCGCTTGCAGATGCATATGCGCTTGAAGCAGCAAAACCAGCCATTGCTCCTGAAAGAATACCAATAGTTACAAAGCCAAGAGCAATAACGCTCAGACCAGGAACAACAAAAATGCAGAACTTGTTTATTACTTCATTCTTCTTTATAAATTCATCAACGTGAGGTACGAAACGTGCTATTGAAACAAGGAATGCAAGCAGGAACAGGAATCCACCAAGCGGTGAGTACCATGTATTAAAGTTTTCTGATGCTGTTACGCCGAATACGGTTGCAGAAACATAGCATGTAGGAAGAACCGAAAGTATGAAAATAAGAAAGCTTGCAAGATATGAACCCCAGTCAAGAATAAGTGTAAGAACATCGTTATCCTTAAATATGTTTGTAAAATTATCTGCAAACTGCTTAAGATATGATGTTACATCAAATGTATTTTTCAGGCTCATTCCACAGCTTGTACAAACAACCTGCTGAGGATTATTGATCGGAGCTGCACAATGAGGACAGAATGATGAACCCTCTCCTACCTTGACTCCGCACTTTGAACATACATTGTCTGTATTCATTACCTGAGCGCCACAGCTTCTGCAAAACTTTTTAGCAGGCATATAGTCTGCATTATTCTGAGTAGCTGCACTCTGGAACTGCTGAGCAGGAGTCTGCTGAGATACAGGAACAGATGTATTTACTGTCTGTTCAGCATTTTCATCATCAACAAACTTGAATCCGCATTCCTGACAGAAAAGCATACCAAACTGTCTGACACTGCCGCAGTTCTCGCAGAAAGCTTTTCCTACACCTTTTTTTACACCGCACATCTGACAAGCTACATGTGAATCTTCCATTTTCGCTCCGCAAGATTTACAATACATATCTCGAATCCTCCAAATATTTTTTCATTTTATGAAAGCAGAAAAAATCATACACTTTGTACAGGAATTTATAAGTTTTTAACCTGTAAATATTCATTCACATTTAAGTGAGAATAAAAAAGCACAGATTACTGCTGTTCATGTTTTAATTATACGATAATCGCCTGCTTTCGTCAAGAAAACAGGCGATTACTTGTTAAAAATCTGTGAACTTTCTGCGATTTGAACATCTAAAATAAATTTAGTATGTAATATTTGGCAATTATTTACCCAATTCCTCTGCCCTTGCAGTACATGCAGCCATAGCATCTTTTATAGTCTGTTCTACATTATTGTTTTTCAGGACATTCATAGCTTCGATCGTTGTACCGCCCTTTGAGCATACCTTTTCAATAAGCTTCTCAGGTGTATCACCGCTTGAACGAAGCATTTCAGCTGATCCTTCAAATGTTTTGCACACAAGAGTCAGAGCAGTTTTTTCATCTATTCCAACTGAAACTGCATAATCAGTCATTGCCTTTGCAAAAAGGTATATGTATGCCGGGCTGCTTCCGTTAACTGCAATTACAGCATTCATTTTTGATTCATCAAGAAGAGCAACATCACCTGAAAGTGCAAACATGCTGTAAACTATTTCAAAATCCTCTTCGCTGATATTTTCACTCCTGCACATTGCAGTTGCTCCCTTTCCAAGAAGAAGAGGGGTATTCGGCATTACTCGAACAGCAGGTACATTTTTTCCCAGACCATTTCTGACATATTCGATTGATATTCCGGCTGCAATTGTTACTAAAACTGTCTTTTCAGTAACACTGTCTTTGATGCTTTCAAGAACTTCATCATAATTCTGCGGCTTTACAGCCAGAACAATTATATCCGATTTCTTTGCAAGACCTTCACAGGAAGATTCTGTATTTACTCCCTTTTCTTTCATCAATGCAAGCTTTTCGGCATCAAGATCAAAAACAACGATGTTTTCGGGTTTCTGTGCCTTTTTTACAAGGATTCCATTAATTATGGCAGTAGCCATATTCCCTGCACCGATAAAACCGATTTTCTTTTCATTCATTTTCATGTCACCTCAT
>ONRO01000281.1 GCA_900320235.1 uncultured Eubacteriales bacterium | reverse complement strand
GCTCGTCATCGCCGATAAGAAGACGCTTGGGGTCGGTTGAAAGTGTAGTCTTACCTGTACCTGAAAGACCGAAGAATATTGCTGTATGCTCGCCGTTCATATCTGTGTTTGCTGAGCAGTGCATTGATGCCATGCCCTGAAGCGGGAGGAAATAGTTCTGCATTGAGAACATGCCCTTCTTCATCTCTCCGCCGTACCATGTGTTGAGGATTACCTGCTCACGGCTTGATACATTGAAAAGAACTGCTGTCTCAGAATTAAGACCAAGCTCCTTGTAGTTCTCTACCTTTGCCTTTGAAGCTGTGTAAACTACGAAATCAGGCTCGAAGTTCTCCTGCTCCTCAGCTGTGGGCTTGATGAACATATTTGTAACGAAATGTGCCTGCCATGCAACCTCCATGATGAAACGTACTGCCATGCGTGTATCCTTGTTTGCACCGCAGAATGCGTCTACAACATAAAGCTTTTTGCCTGAAAGCTCGCTGAGAGCAAGCTTCTTGCACTCATCCCATGCCTGCTGTGAAGCCGGGTGGTTATCATTCGGATATTCAGGTGTTGTCCACCATACTGTATCCTTTGATTTGTCATCCATTACGATGAACTTATCCTTAGGTGAACGTCCTGTGTAAATACCTGTCATTACGTTTACAGCACCAAGCTCTGTTACCTGACCCTTCTCATAACCCTCGAGTGACGGATCAGTCTCATCTTTGAAAAGCACGTCATATGAAGGATTGTAAACTATTTCCTTCACATCAGAAATGCCGTATTTGCTGATATCGATGTTTGACATGAAAACAACTCCTTTTTTCTTTATATGAATGTATACAAATACACATATATAATACATCATTTTTCCTGTAAATGTCAAGTTCTAAACTCACTTATAATTCTTTTTTCATTATTATTCCTGCAGCATTTCTGAATTTTCCTGTTTTTCTGCATTCTGAAAGCCGGACAATGTTTTTCTGCATTTCCGCATAGTGAAAAAGCTGTACCACTTTTGTGTTATTATTTGGTAAGCGTTGTTTTCTGTTTTTGAAACCCTGAAAACGCCCTTTATATGCAGCTTTTCTGACCATTTGATGCTTGATGTTCTTTAATAATTCTATCAAAGCACTATTGTATAATTTTTACATATCAATGACTAAAAAAATGTCATTATTTCTATTGTTGAAAAAGGTAAAAAATGCTATAAAAAATACGTATGAAATTTAATATTCTGTATTTTACTATCAAGAATTATTTTTCATTCAGTGCTTTTTCAGGCTTCCGGCGGTTCCTCCCGCTGTATCCTGAAAGCCGTAAAAAAACAAGGAGGAATTATAATGGCGAATTTCAAAGCATCTACACTTAGAAAAATTCTTGCCGGCTCGCTTGCCGTGCTAATGCTTACCTCTTCATATGCTGCTCTTCCGTTGCTTCCGGATAGCAGTATAGCTTCCATAACAGTCAATGCAGAGGGAGATACGACTGCGGTAGTATTTGAGGATTCCGGATTGAAGTACACAGTACTGTCAGATACTGATACCCCACAGGTAGAGGTCACATGTGCTGTAAAAGACGAAGAGGGAAATTTCCCTTCTGAAATCAATGTACCGGCTGAGGTTACATATGAAGGTACTACATATGCCGTTACTTCCCTCGGAGAAAATGCTTTCAGTAAGACAACATATACAGCTCTTGCTCCGACATCCATTACTCTCCCGGATGGACTTCTGAAGGTCGGAAAGTATGCTTTCCGTGCCTCTGCTATTCCGTCGATAAATATTCCGTCTACAGTTAAAGAGCTTGGATACGGAGCTTTCTATCTGTGTACGTCAGAAAATGTAACACTTCACGAGGGTATCGAGACATTGGGTGATTTTTGTTTCAGAGAGTGTACTGCGTCCAGTATAACTATTCCGTCCACGGTCAGTGAACTTCCTCTTCAGACTTTCTATAAGTTTGATGGAGAAATAATACTGAGTGAAGGCATTACAAAGGTCGGAAATTATTGTTTTAGCAATAGCTCTGCACCTTCGATCACTCTTCCGTCTACAGTTCAGGAACTGGGTGAATATGCTTTTTCTTATTGCAAGTCTCCGGCTGTAACATTGAATTAGGGCATTACAACGATCGGAAAGTATTGTTTCCAGGGATGTACTGCGGCTTCGATTACCGTTCCGTCTACTGTAACGGAGCTGCCTGATTATGCTTTTTATAATTGTAAGGCAACAAGTCTGAAATTGCCTGAGGGTCTTACGAAAATCGGAAAGAGCTGTTTCTATGGATGCACTGCATCTGAAATAATCCTTCCTGCCGGAGTCCATAACTTACCTGGCGCTGCTTTTGAAAAATGTACGGCAGAAAAAATAGAAATAAAAGGCGATATCACCTCAATGGGAACTTCTGTTTTTTCTCAGATAGAAGCAAAAACCGTTGATTTTGATGGCAGCATCTGCGATATAAATCAGAATGTGTTCCATTCGGCAAAAATAGAAAGCCTGAAAATTCCTGAGGGCTGTTCAGCAATCGAATATAACGCTTTTAAATACTGCACTGAGCTTCAATCAATTGAATTTCCTTCAACTCTGAGATTTATTGACAACGATTATTCAACTTCAACTCCCAGCAAAGCATTTGAGGGCTGTGATAAGCTTATTGAGACTGAAAACGGCGGCGTATATGCAGGAGCTGCCCTGCTCAGAATAGATGACGCTACTCTTCCAGAGGACGGTGTGCTGCATATAAGAAATGGTACAACTGTTATTGCTGAGATCGCTCTGAAAAGTACAAAGGTCAAAGACATAATATTCCCGTCTTCTTATACTGCACTTTCATTTGCAGCAGTAGGTTCAATGTCAATGGAAAAGCTTACGATCCCGTCAACTGTTGCTATTAAAGGTGCAACGGGTACATACAGGTCTCCGCTATACACCGGAAATACAGATATATCTGTGCTCGATATACAGTCTGATATCAATGAACTGGAGCCGTATTCGATAGCTTACTTCAATGGTAAAAAAATAATTCTTCCGGAAACTCTGGAAACTATTGATGGATTGGCTATGTGTGACGTTCATGCCGGATTTGTAAAGTTCCCGTCTTCACTCAGAGTGATCGGAGGCACAGAAACCACCAGCGATAAAAATGTATTCAGATCACTTAGTCTCCCTGAAGGTCTGCGAAGTGTCGGCAGTAACTTCTACAAGTATGAGGAGAGTTATTATAAAATAAAAACAGAATCAATTGTAATGCCTTTGTCACTTTACAATTCCCTTCCGGAAATAGACGATAACGCTTTTGCAAACACAGGAAGTGTTCCGCTTTTCATAACCGGAAGCGGCACTATCAACAATAATACAGAGTATTATTCCTCAAAGAAACTGGGCAGCAGCTATCTCTTTATTGAACAGGGAATAAATACCACCGCACTGGATAACGATGGCGTGAACTATGCGGTATTCAGAAAAGATGATGTAAACAAAACAATTGATATCATCTCAGTTACATCAGGCTTCAATATCTGCACATTCGCAGATCAGAAAAACTTCGCCTTTGACCAGGATGAATATACCATTAGTTACATGGACGAGCTGGCTTATAACTACGAAATAGTAGATGATTCCTATGCCCGTATCAAAAAGTATAATAATGCTATCACCGGCGAAACTGTTACTGTACCGTCAACACTCGGCGGAAAGCCGGTTCAGGAAATCGGTTCAGGCGCATTTATGGATAATCCCGCCGCAAAGATCATACTTCCTGAAACAGTTACAAAAGTAGAAGACAATGCATTCATATTACGAAACAGCTGCAGAAAAAATGCAGAAAATCAGTTCCGATAGTATTGAGATAGATCATACTGATACTGATAATGTAAAATTCGCAGGTGCAAACCTTTCTCTTGAATCAGAGACCGTACTCAGGCTTTATTTTGAAATAGATGATCCCATCGGCTTCAAGATGAATACATCCTTGAATTCATATTACTATTACAGAGAGTATGGTACTATCGGCAGATTCTATTATGTAGAATATACATGTCCGCCCCAGACCATTCTCAACAATATCAATTTTTATATCTATACAGATGCAGACAACAGTAATTATGCATCCGTCAACTACAATGTCAGCAGCTATATCTACCAGGTTCTCTCAAGACCTGTTACAGCCAAAAGAACACCGGAGCTGAAGAACCTTATGAGGGCATTGTATATTTATTCAGAACAAGCTAATCGTTACTTTGTTGAACATGATACCAACCATTATATTTATCCGTAACGGAGACAAAACGAAGCCCAGCTTTTCACAACAAACCTGTTCAAGAGATAAGCCGGCCGCAGTATTTGACCCTGAGTCACAAGCATTTCAGCTTTCCGACCGGCTTATACTTACAGAATAAAGGAGGACCATAAATGAAGGAACATTATAAAGATGCTGAACTTGAAATGATATTCTTTACTTCAGGAGATGTTATTTCAACAAGCGAAAACCCGGATAAAGATAATGGTACGCCATTTGAACCGGTTAATAACGGTAACTGACAGTCAGTTTTTATGAAAAGAACAAAGACCTCGGAAAAACAGGTTATTCTCCCGTTCTTCTGAGGTCTTTTCCTTTACATGATAAGCTTTCTCAGTTTATCCCTGTCAGTAATTGTTATGCCCTTGCGGGTCACTTCGACGATCCCCTCACCTGCAAAGTACCTGAGCATCCTCGTTACAGCTTCTCTTGCCGAGCTAATATATTTTGCGATCTGTTCATGTGTAAGCGTGATCTTATCACTGCCGTTCCGTACTGATTCGTCCCACAGGAATACTGCAAGACGCTTGTCAAGGCTGAGAAACATTATCTGCTGCATCACCCAGACTACATCAGAAAACCGTTTGACTGCATTATCAAGAGCATAGTTTTCTACATAAAGATTTTCCTCTGCCACCTTTGCCATGACATCTCCACGGACTATGTATACCTCGCTGTCCTCTTCTGCGTCAATTATCACATCAAAGGTAATGGATTTGAGAACACATGACGCTGAAAGCATACAGACTTCACCCTTTTTGAATCGGTAAAGTGTTATTTCCCTTCCGTTTTCTGAAAGAAGATATGCCCTCAGGCTGCCGCTTATCACCATTATCGCTCCGGTACACATTTCGTCAAGACCATGTATATTTGTACCCTTTCTGAATGTGAATTCACCTGTGTTTGCACACAGCCTCTCTCGCTGATGGTCTGTCAGCTTATCCCAGAAGGGAAAGTATCTACTGTATACAAGCCTGCACTGCGGTATTTCTATTGACATGTGCCCACTTCCTTATAAAAATTCCCGCCCTGCTTTTTCCGCAGAGCGGGATCCTGTTATTTCTGATCACCTGAATTCAGTAATCATATTATTTCAGCAATAATATCATATACCTTTTCCATTGCCTGATCTATCTTTGAAATGTCGCCGACACCTGCCATTGCACGCTCAGGTTTTCCGCCGCCCTTACCGTCTACAAGTGCTGCTATTGCCTTTACAAGCTTTCCTGCGTGTACTGATTCCGACTGTACATTTTTTCCGCAGGCAACGCAGAGATTTGCCTTGTCACCGTCTACTGCAAACATTACGCTGATGCAGTCAGGTGCTTTCTCAAGAACTGTATCAGCCATTGTCTTGAGCGCTGCTGAATTTGTTCCCGCAAATTTTCCGCAGGCAACACGAACACCGTTTATCTTCTTTGCAGAGCTTAGCATTGTATCAACACCCTGTGAAGAAAGCTTTGCTGTAAGAGATTCTATCTCTTTTTCCTTTGCCTTCAGCTCCTCCATAAGTCTTTCTGCTGATTCAGCGATCTTTGCGGAATTCTTGATTTTCAGAGCCTTCATTGTATTATTGATAGTGCTGTCATATGAATCAAGAAGCTCAATAATACCCCAGCCTGTTACTGCCTCTATTCTGCGCACACCTGCTGCTACGGAGTTTTCGCTTACGATACGGAAAAGTCCGAGCTTTGCTGTATTATTCATATGTGTACCGCCGCAGAACTCTCTTGAGAAATCTCCTGCTATTACAACTCTTACAACATCACCGTATTTTTCTCCGAAAAGTGCCATTGCGCCAAGCTTTTTAGCCTCTTCAATCGGCATTTCCCTTGTTTCAACGGGATACGCCTTTGCGATCTCTTTATTTACAAGATATTCTACCTTTTTAAGCTCCTTTGGAGTCAGTGCAGAAAAATGTGTGAAATCAAAACGAAGCTTTTCATCTGTTACAAGCTGACCTGCTTGCTCAACATGATTGCCGAGCACCTGTCTGAGTGCAGCCTGAAGAAGATGTGCCGCTGTATGGTTACGCATGATTGCAAATCTTGCAACACGGTTTACAGTAGCTGTGACATCATCGCCTGTCTGTATTGTGCCCTCATCTATCTTACAGCGGTGCATATAGATACCGTTATTATCCTTTACTGTATCAACTACGGATATTACTGCATCTGCTGTTTTTATTGTTCCCACATCACCGATCTGTCCGCCGCTTTCTGCGTAGAATGATGTATTATCAAGAACGATTACTGCATCGTCGCCTGTTCCGGCGTATTCTGTCTTTTCTCCGTCCTTAACTATTGCAAGGATCTTTGCCTGTGTTTCAAGCTGAGAATAACCGACAAACTCTGTCTTTGCTATTCCGCTGAAATCAACAGCATCGCTCAGCCATGCTTCTGTATCTGATTTCTTTCTTGCTTCCTTTGCTCTCTTTTTCTGCTCTGAAAGAAGCTTGTCATAGCCTGCGATATCTACTGTCATACCCTTTTCCTGAGCGATCTCCTTGATAAGATCCACAGGGAAGCCGAAGGTATCATTAAGTCTGAAAGCGTCCTCTCCGGAAATACGGTTGACCTCTGTTTTTTCAATGATCTCATTGAGCATTGCAAAGCCCTGATCGAGAGTTCTGCCGAATGCATCTTCCTCTGTTTTTATAACCTTTGTGATGATCTCACGCTTTTCTGCAAGCTCAGGATATACCGGGTTTTCTGCTATTACGGTATCAACTACCTTATAAAGGAAGGGATCCTTGATTCCGAGGAGTCTGCCGTGACGTGACGCTCTTCTGAGAAGTCTGCGCAGTACATATCCTCTGCCCTCATTTGACGGCATTACTCCGTCGCCTATCATAAATGTTACGCTTCTAATATGGTCTGTGATTACACGCAGTGAAATATCCGTCTTTTCGCTGTCGCCGTAATTTACGTTTACAAGGCTGCTGATCTTCTTCATTATATTCTGAACGGTATCAACAAGGAAAAGGTTATCAACACCCTGCATTATACATGCAAGACGCTCAAGGCCCATACCTGTATCGATATTCGGATGATCAAGCGGTGTATAATTATTCTTGCCGTCGTTATCAAACTGGGTGAATACATTATTCCAGAATTCAACATATCTGTCGCAGTCACAGCCTACGCCGCAGTCAGGTTTGCCGCAGCCGTATTTTTCTCCTCTGTCGAAATACAGCTCAGAACAGGGACCGCAGGGACCCTCTCCATGCTCCCAGAAGTTATCTTCCTTGCCGAGTCTTACAATACGATCCGGAGAAACACCGACTTCCTTTGTCCAGATTTCAAATGCTTCGTCATCGTTTTCATAGATAGACACCCAGATCTTATCGACCGGAAGGTCAAGTACCTTTGTACAGAATTCCCATGCCCATGATGTTGCCTCATGCTTGAAATAATCTCCGAATGAGAAATTACCCAGCATTTCAAAGAATGTGCCGTGTCTGGCTGTGATACCTACTCTTTCAATATCGGGAGTACGGATACATTTCTGACAGGTCGTTACTCTTTTTCTCGGAGGTGTTACCTCGCCTGTAAAATACTTTTTCATCGGTGCCATTCCTGAGTTGATAAGAAGAAGGCTCTTGTCATCCCTCGGGATAAGCGGGAAGCTCGGCAGTCGCAGATGTCCCTTTGATTCAAAGAAAGAAAGATATTTTTCTCTCAGTTCGTTAAGTCCTGTCCATTCCATTTTTATTTTTCTCCTTTCAATTCCTGTGCCCTGAGGTTTCCTCAGACACAACAAAAAACACGGATTCCTTCATCATGGGACGAAAGGATCCGTGTTACCACCCAAATTGTATACAGCTTTGCTGAATACCACTCTTCTGACCTTAACGCAGTCATACGCTGTGTTTTTCACAGAGGCTCCGAGTCAGCCCGAGCAGTCAGTTTCACAGGGATATCTCACCATTGCTCCCCTCTCTTTAGTGCCTTTTCCGCTCTTTTTCTCATCATAGCCGGAGTATTAAATTAAAGTCATTATGCCACATATATATTATAACTCTTTTTATCCTGATGTCAAGAATAACATCTGAACCGGCGAAAATTTTCTTAT
>ONRO01000278.1 GCA_900320235.1 uncultured Eubacteriales bacterium | reverse complement strand
TATTGCTGTTTTTGTGAAAAAGATCCTTCGCTTGTGCTCAGGATGACAGGGTATTCAAATTTCTTATTAAGAAAGTTGAATTCCGTGACGCTGCCCGGTTAGTGATTGAAAATTATTTTTATTTGTCATATAATAAATAATACCTGAAAGATTACCCGATTCAGGTAAGTTTTTGATGCAAAGGAAAATATTATGAGTAATATTATTGATTATCTTGATTGGAGAGGAGATATTCTCTTCAGCGAACGTCCATTTAATGAGGTTGACAATTTGATTTTTTCGGAGCTTGCATATGTTGATATGAACGGTCTTGTTCCCTCCGATGGAAACAACAGTGTCACACTCAGCGAGTTTTATAAAAACTACAAGTGCTCAGACAAAAAGCATAACTATACACTGAACGTCCCTGATCCGCTGCTTGATCGTGCGGCAGACTCTCAGAGATTCAGGAATGTCAGGCTTATGCTCTTCAGAGAAAAAATTGATATTGATGAACAGCTTCAGTTCTGTGCCGTAACTTATATTCTCGGTGACGGGAGCTGCTACATCTCTTTCAGGGGTACCGATTCAACAATTGTCGGCTGGAGAGAAGACTGCAATTTCAGCTTCCTCAGCCAGACTCCCGGTCAGGTCGCTGCAGCTGATTATGTCAACGAGGTCGCTGCGCTGACAGACTGTTCTGTCAGAGTCGGAGGTCATTCCAAGGGAGGCAATTTTGCAGTTTACGGTGCTGCATTCTGCGATGAAAAAACAAGGGAAAAACGCATTACTGAAATCTACTGCAATGACGGTCCGGGCTTTAATGACAGTGTAATAAATTCAGAACAATACAAAGCTGTTCTGCCTAAGATCAGAAAGATCATTCCCGAATCCTCTCTTGTCGGTCTGCTTTTATCCGGCAAGGAAGAAAAAACGATAATCAGAAGCAGCGCAAAAGGTATCTATCAGCACAATCCCTTTTCATGGTGTGTGACAGGCTGCAGCTTTGACAAGGCTGACAGTCTTTCAACAGAAAGCACTCTTATGAATGAAGCTCTTCAGAAGTGGATAGGCGAGCTTGATGATTCTGAAAAAAAGCTTTTTGTAACCTCTGTATTTGACTCAATCGAAGCCTCAGGTGCCCGTACTATTGAGGATATCAACAAAAACAAGCTTTTAGCATACAATGCAATGATCAAAGCTGCAGCAGGTATTTCTGCAGAGCGTCGTGCAAAGCTCTTCAATATGATGAAATCCCTTACAGAAATCAGCGGAGAACTTTTTATTAATGAAGCAAGAAAAAGAATTGATCAGATCAGAGAATCCGGTCTTATTCCTTTTATTCCTGAATCCAGAGAAAAAACTGACACAGATATCATAGTCTATGACAACGGCAAATCTGATGATACTGACAACATAAATCCTGAAAACGCCTGAGCATCGGAATTCAGTGCATTCTTTTCTGATTTGTGCAGTCTTTCTCCTGATATGCACCAAAACAACAAACGGAACCATAAGCCAGGGCATTCAAGCCTTCTCTTATGATTCCGTTTTCTTTTTCAGTTTTCTGCTTAATAATAGGCTTCACGATGAAGCGGTCCGCCGGTCAGGGCAGAATGTAAATATATGCCTTACTGTCCTCGTCAAGCCATTCGAGTATCGTTTTCATTGTCTTCTCAGGTACAGCTATACTTCCCTGTGTTGTTGCTGTGCCGCACTGCATGAAAATCGCTCCTGCAAGACTGTTGTCAATATTATATGTATTGTATTCGACTACTATGCCGTATTTATATTTATCCTTCAGTGATATCATATGATCGGCACTTGACCAGTCCTTCTTATCCGTTCCCTCAACCTTTGTATTATAATATGCTGATCCGGGATCGGTTACCCAATATGTGTCATCAGTTATTTCAAACATTGAATATGTAGTATCAGGCTTTTCTCCTATATAAAAACCCTCGCCAAGTGAATAGAAGCCCAGCGGTGATTTCTTTGAACCCGGCTTGATATCATAATCCGGTCCCTTTTCGCCGACAAAGCCCTTATCTGTAATTGGCTTGTTCTCTCCTGCTATATTCCACCAGATATCATTATCGTTTTTCTGGTAGCAATATACATTTGCTCCGCTGTTCGTATCCGTATCAACTACAATAAGGTGATCAAAGCTCAGATTTTCAAAGCTATATCCATAATCTCCGATGAATTTTGAAAGATCCTCGGGCTGCTTGCTCAGACCTTCCGGAGCTTTCAGTATCAGACCCTCTGTTGATTTCTCCTTGCTTCCGGCAGACGATTCTGTTTTTGAAGTCTGCTGCTTTGCATCGGATTTTTCTGAGCTTTCCTTTTTTACGGAGTCTTTCTGCTTACCGGAGCTCTCCTGCTTTTCTGAATTCCCGGAGGAATTCTGCTGCTTGCTGCTTTCAACTGAAGATTCCTGCTTTTGTGAGCTGCTTTCGGTTTTTCCTCCGTAAAGCTCAGGCGGTATCAGGCTGCCTCCTGTTTTGATATCTATTGCAAGTGCTGCAACTGCGGCAAGAGATGCCACAAGCACAAGTGACAGAAAAGTTTCTGCTATGATAAAAACGGGCTTTTTCATTTTCTTTTCTACCCTTTCATTTTATAATATTTGCCGGAAATAGTTCAAGCTTCTGATCCTGCGACAAAACTAATGGTTTAAAATAATTCCATGACTTTTAAATCAGAAATGATTTTACAGTTCAGGTTCAAAAAGCCGGGCGTTGCCCGGGTAAAGCTTTTCAGGCTATCAAAGACGTGAATCAAGGTTCCAGCACCCCAAGGGCAATTCCTTCGGACACGTCATGCCTGGAGAATCAGACTTTATTTTACATATTCCCTCAATATATATTATAATCTTTTTTATTGATTTGTAAATACTTTTTTGATCATCACATTCTTTTCAATCTTTCTGCACATGGAATTTTTTGCCTGTAAAAATATCATTCAGAAACACAAAATACAGTTTTTTTACCTTTCTCAGGCTTTTCGTTACTGTAATGTTGCCGGTTTTTTCAGTATTGATATGGAAATTTACTCTGTAAAATGTTATATTATTAGTGTGAAGCAAAAAATCCGCAATTCTGACCATATAATTGCTCGCTTGAAGGCGTTTTCAGAAAAACAGGATTTTTTGCCTGATACTTTTATCCTGAACATAAGCCTGCGCATATCTTATATTTTTGCGGCTGCGTTCTTCAGAATGGCGATGGAAATTTTTATAATGTAATTCATGATCATACAAAGGGAGGTTGAAAAATGGAAAACATTGGTGAGTTGATATCTTTTATCATCCGTATCGTGGAACCGCTTGTGGCATTTGTTATTATTCTGCTCTGCTTTATTTCTCTTAAAGGCGGCAGACGTGAGGAACATGCTCTCATCGTTCTTGAAGATGATAATAATGCACTTACATATCCGGTTTTGTACTGGGAAAACTCAATCGGACGCAGTAAAAATTCCGATATTGTAATAAACGATCCTGCGGTCTCAAGAGATCATGCGGTGCTTCTGCGCCGCAAGGACGGATGGTTTATTACTGATACCGGGTCAAAAGCCGGCGTCTTTGTCAACGGTGAGGAAACCACCGGAAGGCAGCCTGTCGGCGTAGGCGACAATATTCTTCTCGGCAATACAAGGCTTGTCCTGAGAAGAAGCGCTCCGACACCCGGTCAGATAAGAAGCAAAAAGGAACCGAAAAGGGTTCCGCCTATGGTCATTCTTGCACTTATCACAGTTTATATGCTGCTCATGCTGGCACAGGCTGTAATTAATATGGGAAACAGCTTTGCTGTGATCCCGGCAGCCGGCTTTATCGCTGTGATGTATATTTTCTACGGTATTTCAAAGGCTGTTTTTAAAAGGCATGATTTTGAGCTTGAGGGACTTGCTCTGCTGCTTTCGGGCACCGGTGTCATGCTTGCGGCTACTCATAATACGGATACCCGGCAGGCATATGTACAGCTTGCTGCCGTTGTTCTGGGACTTATTATCTATTCGTTTATGATCTGGTTTATCGAAGTACCGGACAGAGTCATGAAATGGCGGCTTTTCATTGCTATCGGTTCAATACTGCTGCTTGGCTCTACCCTTGTTCTCGGAACTGCACTCAACGGTGCGAAAAACTGGATCGTTCTCGGTCCGGTTTCTGTTCAGCCGTCTGAATTTGCAAAAATAGCATATATCTTTGTGGGCGCTTCAACACTTGATGTCCTTCAGACAAAGAAAAGCCTTACAGAATTTATTATTGTTTCCGCAATAAGCGTTGGACTTCTTGTGCTGATGAGCGATTTCGGAACAGCTGTCATTTTCTTTGTAACATTCCTGATAATTTCCTTCATGCGTTCCGGAGACCTGAAAACTGTCATTCTCGCTGTTACAGCTGCTGTACTCGGTGTTATTATCATGCTTTCGGTGAAGCCATATATCGCTGAACGTTTTGCCGCATGGGGGCATGTCTGGGAATATGCTGACGGCGCAGGTTATCAGCAGGTAAACTCTCTGATCTATTCTGCAAGCGGAGGGCTTTTCGGTGTCGGTCTTTCAAAGGGATGGCTGCAATATCTCTTTGCTTCGGAAAACGACCTCGTTTTCTGCATGATGATCGAAGAGATAGGGCTTATCATCGCTCTTCTGACTGCTGCTGTTATCGGCGGATTCATGATCTATGCAAGAGGCGTTACTACAAGAAGCCGCTCAACATTCTATTCTATCGCAGCATGCTCTGCCGGAGGACTTCTCGTTTTCCAGTCTGCGCTCAATATTTTCGGTGTCACGGATATTCTTCCGCTGACAGGTGTTACACTGCCATTCGTAAGCTACGGCGGCACAAGTATGGCCGCCTGCTGGGGACTTCTTGCCTTTATCAAGGCCGCTGACGAGCGCACATATCTGCACCGTCATCAGAAGGTAAAGTCTGCACGCAAGACTGCTGAGCCTGCTGTGCAGATGCAGGAGAGACAGCCCGGCTGAATTCTCCGCAGCAGACGAAAGGTTCTATAATAATCCGAAAGGAGTAATATGCTTGAAAAAAACACGAACAAGAGCAATTCCTGTATTGCTGCTTACCGCTGCATTTTTCGTCGGTATCATATATTTTGTATTCAATCTTTCCATTCACGCTTCACAATGGGCTTCCGAACCGACAAACGGTCATCTTTCTGACAGCGACGGTCTCGGAAACAGCGGTACAATTACTGACCGCAACGGGGTTATCCTTGCTCAGAGTATCGACGGTAAGCGTGTATACAATGATGATTACAACACACGCTGCGCCTGTCTTCCGGTCGTGGGCGACAACAGCGTCAACAATTCAACGGCCATCCAGACAAGATATCGTTCCGAGCTTTCCGGATACAGCTTTGTATTTGGTCTGGGACTGCCCTCACAGTTCAACAGCGGGCAGAATATCCAGCTCACCATCGACAGTAATGTCCAGCGTGCTGCATATGAAGCTCTCGGCAGCAACAAGGGTGCTGTCGTTGTATTCAATTACAAAACAGGCGATATCCTCTGTCTTGCAAGCACTCCTACCTACGACCCGTACAACAAACCTGAGGATATCGAAACCAACAAGTGCTACGACGGTGCATATCTCAACAGGGCTCTGTCCTCTGCATATCCGCCCGGTTCAACCTTCAAGCTTGTGACATCAGCTGCCGCTCTCAGATTCCTTGATAACTCTGAACACAGGGAATATGACTGCACAGGATCCACAGAAATCGGCGGAAAAACCATTAACTGTTTTGATGTGAGCGGTCATGTCGAAATGAAGGATGCACTCATGTATTCCTGCAACGGTTATTTTGCTCATCTCGCCGTTGACCTTGGCAAAAAGCAGATGACTACACAGGCAGGCGATATGGGCTTCAACAATACATGGACAATTGACGGTCTTGTCACAGGCCAAAGCATTTACAATGTTTCAAAGGCTGATGACAATGACCTTGCATGGTCGGGGGTCGGACAGTATACTGTTCTTGAAACTCCGATCAATATGGCGATCCGCTCTGCTGCCATCGCAAACGGCGGAACTCCCGTAAAACCTATGCTTATAAAGAATATGTCTGCTCCATTCGGAGTATCACTTCCCGACAGGTCTTCATCAGAAGGCAAGCGTATGCTGCAAAAAGATATTGCTGACAAGCTTTCCGAAATGATGGATTATACCGTACAGAATTACTATGGAAAAGGCTCGTTCTCATCAACTCTTGATGTCTGCGCAAAAACAGGCACAGCTGAGATCAGCGACGGCGGACAGGATGCTCATGCATGGGTAACAGGATTCACAAAGGACAAGAATTGTCCGCTTGCATTTGCAGTTATCGTCGAAAACGGCAATTCCGGCTTCAGAGCGGCTGTACCGGTTGCCTCAGCCGTACTGAACGAAGCAGCTAAAAATTATACTGAATGAGCATTTATGCTGATACCGCTGTCGCATTATGCTCAAAACAGGAGTTGTCGCACTAAGAAAAGCGGCAGCTCCTTCTTTTTACATTTTTCATATATATATTTCTCTACAAAAAATAAAATTCTTTTCCTTTAAAAATTTCAATTTAGTTTTAAAAATTTGCTCATTCTTTGTTTATTTCAAGTATTTCCGCAGGAAATATAATAATCACAGACAAGGATATTACAGAAACACTGAAGAAAAAGCGGCAAGGCTGCGCAGACAGCTCACTGTGTGTCAACTGACCTTTTCCAGTGTTTTCTCAGGATCAGAAAAGAGTGCCGGTTATTTCCGGATAATCTGATAACAGGTGGTGAAATTATGAAAATACTTTTGGCAGACCCGGACAGGGATTTCGTATGGTCATACCGTGAGATACTCGAACAATGCGGAAATCAGGTCACGACAGCTTTTGACGGTGCTCAGGTCATAAACAAGGCATTCACGGATAAATACGACGAGGTTATTATGAGCAGCGAAATGCCCCGGGTCAACAGACGTGATATAGTACAGATGCTGAATTCCGAAAAATGTCCGGTTATTCTTATGATGACCGGAAGAGTGAATTCCGATATTCTCCTTGACAATGTACTTGCAAATGCACATATAAGCTTTCCGTTTTTTCCGGGGGAGCTTACAAGGCTTTCTGAAGAGGTGCTGAAAAAATCAAAAGGCAATCAGAAAATAAGCTTCGCTGATATCGAGCTGGATGTGGGAGCCTATATGCTTTGCAATAAAATCAGAGTGACAAACGAAGAAATAGACGTTCTTTCGGCTCTGATAAATAATTCTGAATTTAACAGTAAAAAATCGGGACCTTATATCGGCTCGGTCAACAATAAGCTTGAACGGCTCAATAAAAAGACCCGCATCAGATATGTGATGAAACAGGGATACAGGTTGGTGACAGACTATGAATAATGTTATTAGAAAATTTGCATTTTTTGCAGAGTTTGCTGTGTTTATCCTGCTTGCACTGCTGCTTTCTGTGATCAATATGGTCAATTTCGCTATGGCAAGTGATGACGCTGATTTTATTACACAGAGAATAGCTGAAGACAAGGGTATGTTCGGCGCAGACAGAGATCGTACTCCGTCGGATATGCAGCAGTTCGATCAGAACAAAAACTTCCGGCCAGGAGGTAAAAAATTCGGAGGTCTTGAATCAATGGGGCCGGATTCCCCGGAAATGTCCTCATCAATAAGATATTTTACCTACGCATTTGATAACAGCGGAAATGCACAGAAAATCGTTTTCAAAATGTCTGCTGTGACAGAAAATGAAGCTCAGGAATGGGCAAAGGGACTTCTCGGAAAGACGGTCGGCTGGACAAATGTAAATTACAGATACCGTGTTTATGAAATTGACGGTATGACCTATGTTACTGTAATAGATCAGGGCAGAGAGCTTCTTCCGTCATACAGAATACTTATCATATCTATCGCTGGCGGAGCTGCCATGCTGATCCTGAGCATGATAATTCTTCTGATCGCCGGCAAACAAATATTCAAGCCCATTGAGGAAGCAGACCGCAGACAGAAAAAATTCATTTCAAATGTCGAACATGATTTCAGGCTTCCCCTGACGGTAATAAATGCAAATACAGAGCTTATCGAAAAAAGAGACGGACCGTCTGAAAATACCAATATCATAAACAGACAGGTCAGAAAAATGACCGCAATCGTCAAGGATATGTCTTCATTTTCTGTACTCGGAGAAGAAAAGCTTTCGATCTCCAGAATCAATATCTCTGATATCATGATGAGAGCAATCGACAGCAGAAGCGCTGAATTTGAAGAAAACAATATTGCAATAAGCGTTGATATTGAACCTGAGATATTAATAGAAGGCGACGGAGAGGCTTTCAAGAAGGCTTTTGAAGAACTTGCAGAAAATACTCTGAAATATTCCGTTTCTCAGGCAGGCTTCAGGCTTGTCAGGCAGAAAAACAGGATAACCCTGACGCTGGAAAATGACTGTGAGCTGCCCTCCGGTCAGGTAGACCAGGTGTTCGACAGATTCACAACGCTTAAAAATTCAAAGGGCAAAAATTCCATCGGTCTTGGTCTTTCATATGTCAAGCAGATAATCACAGCGCACAACGGCAGAGTATCTGCGAAGGTAGTTGACGGTAAATTTATTCTTAATATTTATCTGTAAGGTGGTGAGAATTATGGCAGCAGTTGCAAATCCGATCGTGGTTATGAAAAGATATGAGATGAAATATATCCTGTCCCCGGAACAGACGGAATTCTTCAAGAAAAAAGTCGTGGGACATATGAAAATAGATAAATTCGGCCTGACTTCTATTGCATCTCTTTATTACGATACACCTGATTACAGACTTATACGCACATCTATTGATAAACCGGCATTCAAGGAAAAAATCAGGCTGCGTTCCTACGGCATTGCGAGCGACAGCTCTCCGGTTTTCCTTGAACTGAAAAGAAAGGCTTACGGCATAGTTTATAAGCGCAGAGTTCAGAGTACACTACCGCTTGTGAAAAAATTCTTTGACTGTGAGGGCGATATCTGCGCAGGCGGTCAGATCAACCGTGAGATAACGACCTTCCGTGATTATTATCAGACCCTTGTTCCGGCTTGTCTGATAATCTATGACAGAATTGCTTATTTTGAACCCGGCGGAGATCTCCGGCTGACCATAGATCATAACCCCAGATACCGCTATGATGAGCTCAACCTGAAAACCTCAATGGAAGGTAATTCTCTTCTCGAAAAGGGCTTTACTATACTTGAGGTCAAGGTTCAGCAGGCAGTTCCTCTGTGGCTTTCGGCAATACTCACAGAAGGACACATATACAAAAACAGCTTTTCAAAATACGGAGAAGCTTACAGACAGCAGCTTATCAGTAAAAGATAAACTCCGTCATTAAAATACTTATCGAAAGGAATTGACATTATGTTTGACTCTATATATTCTACACCCGTTACCGTTTCTGAATTCTTTATCATGGCAGGAGCTGCTGTACTTTCCGGCTTCGTGTTCTCATGGATAATGTCATTCAGGATCCGCTCAAGAAAAAGATTTTTCATGGTTGTTGCCATCATTCCATTCATTGTCGCATCCGTTATCACCTTTGTAAACGGTAATATCGGTGCCGGCGTTGCAGTAGGCGGTGCATTTGGTCTGATACGTTTCAGAAGTGCTCCCGGCAGTGTCGATGAGATCGCAGCTATCCTTATTGCAATGGGCTCAGGTATAGCCTTCGGAATGGGTTATGTCGCATACGGTGTTATCATACTGATCACACTCGGCATCATCTACCTTATCCTTTCCTTCCTGCCTATCTTTGAACACAAAAGCATGACTCAGGACAGACTGCTCAGAATCACTATTCCAGAATCACTCGAATATTCAGGTGCATTTGACGAGATTTTCAAGCATTATCTTGTAAGATATGATAATGCCGGAGTCAAAACAACCGGCATGGGCTCAATGTTCAGACTTTCATTCAAGATCCAGATGAAGGACCCTTCAGAGGAAAAAGTTTTTATTGATGAACTGAGAACAAAGAACGGCAATCTTGAAATAGCTATCCTTCCCTACACAGAAACAACAAATCAGCTTTAATACTAACATTCAATAAAACAGGAAGCATGAGAAATCGGTGGCTTTCAGCCCCCGAACCCCTGACCAGAGGCTCCGGGTCTTACCTGCCG
>ONRO01000277.1 GCA_900320235.1 uncultured Eubacteriales bacterium | reverse complement strand
CCGGCGTGCCGCCGGTGTCGCGATTCACGGCTAATATGGCCTGAAAAAGTATTACTCCGGCACCGTCCGGCTTTTTGATCCTGAACTGCTGATATTCTTTCTGCCTAAAAGCACCCAGAATTATTTTACACGAACCCGTGCCGCCAGCGACAGCTTGACCGGCGTGCCGCCGGTGTCGCGATTCACGGCTAATATGGCCTGAAAAAGTATTACTCCGGCACCGCCCGGCTTTATTCAGCCTGAACTGGTGATATTATTACTGATATAAAAATACCTGAGCTTTTCTACAATTCCTGACTCATGACTCCTGAGTCCGATTTTCTCAGGCGAGCAAACTTCCACAGTTGTTAAGCGTAACAAGTCTGACCACACTCATACAGAACTGATCGCTGAAATAGATATTTATTTTCCCTGAATAAATAATGTCCATGGTCTCAAAAGAAAAAATTCAGGGTTCATTACATTGCCTGAATAAGAAATATGTGATAGAATAATAAAGAAATACAAACGGAAAGGAGCTTGTGTATGGATTATATTCTTCTTGACAGTATAATAGATGGTGAGGCGATCATAAATAATGATCTCGAGACAAATATCAGTAATTTTCAGAAATGGCTCAATAGTACAGCTGAATGGTTTACCGGCTATATACCAAATCTGATAACTGCTGCCGTTATTCTCTTCGGCGGATATTGGCTGATAAAACTGATAGTTCATATATTGGTGAAGGCTCTTGGAAAAAGTAAGGCTGATCATACGATCGTAAGTTTCCTGTCATCTGTTACAAAAACAGGTCTTTATATTTGTCTTTTTGTCTGTGTGCTGTCAGCTCTGAGATTTGATGTGTCAACACTGATTGCAGCCCTCGGTGCAGCAGTTGTTACGGTCGGACTTGCACTGAAGGATAATCTGGCAAATGTTGCAAGCGGAACACTGATTATTCTTAACAGGAAATTCAAGACAGGCGATTTTATTGAAATAGAAGGTATAATCGGCGAGGTAATGCATATAGATATGATGCATACAACACTTCGTACATATGATCATAAAGAGGTTCTGATACCGAATTCACGGCTTACATCGAATAATCTGATAAATCATTTCAAACTTGAAGCGAGAAGAATAGATATCGTTGTACCGATAAAATACGGACAGAATGTTGACGCCGCAAGAAAAGCTATACTTGATTATGTGAATAATGCAGAGTTTGTTCTTCACGACAGGGATAATATGGTTTTTGTTGAAAACTATGCAGACAGCAGCATAGATCTTAAATTGTTTGTATGGTGCCGCTCTGAGGATTATTGGCCGGTGTATTTTGATATCCGTGAGGGAATAAAGAAAAGCTTCGACAGGGATGGTATCGAGATACCGTTCAATCAGCTTGATATTCATATTGACGACAGCTCAGCCCTGACAAAAGGAAAGGATGATAATAAATGATACTTGCAATTGATGTTGGAAATACAAATATCGTATTCGGCGGAATAGAAAACGGAATGACAGCCTTTTTCTCAAGAGTCAATACCGACAGGAATAAAACTGAAGACGAATATGCTGTGATATTCAAAACTCTTGTTGAGATAAACGGTCTGAAGGGAGTATTATTCGACGGAGCAATAATTTCAAGCGTAGTGCCTCAGCTCAATGATATACTGAAACGTGCGGTAGAGCTTTTCAGCGGCTGTACACCGATCATTGTAGGCCCCGGAATTAAAACAGGTCTTGATATACGCATAGATAACCCTGCAACTCTCGGCAGTGACCTTGTTGTCGGCGCAGTTGCAGCCCTTGCAAGCTACCCGAAGCCTATTATTATAATAGATATGGGTACAGCAACTACCGTAGTTGCAATTGATAAGGACGGAATTTACCGAGGCGGTATAATTGCTCCGGGAGTGCGCGTCGCAATGGAATCACTCACAGGTAATGCCGCTCAGCTTCAGGGAATAAGCCTTTCAACGCCTAAAAAAGTAATCGGAACAAATACAGCAGACTGTCTGCGTTCAGGCGTTGTGATCGGAAATGCAGCAATGATCGACGGAATCATCGACCGTATGAAGGATGAGATCGAAGGCGAACCATATATTGTGGCAACAGGAGGACTTTCCTCAACAGTAATCCCGAACTGCCGCCATAAGATAAAACTTGACAACGATCTGCTTCTCAGAGGTCTTGAAATTATTTACAATAAAAACAAGCAATAATTATGTGAACACTCAGCTTCAGCAATAAATATTAATAAAACTGCGGTATTTTTCTTTCTGTGTCATCGTAAATGATCTGTGTGCGCTAAAAAGCTGATTGCCTCAAAAGAAATAAGCGGGCAAAGTTATCTGGCATGTCCACCGCAGATGTCTGACAGCTGTGACGAGTTTTTGTTAAGGAAGAATATTAAAAAAAGAGAGGAACTTTAAGAGGCAGGGCATAGCACTTTCTCTTGTGGTACCTCTCTTTTGCTGCGTCCGTCTGCTGCGGGCGCAATCCGATCGACTGCAGCTTTTAAAAAATTATAAGACAAGCGGCAATATCTTCATTCAGATCAAACGCTGCCTCAGCGTAAGGAGCAGCTTTTTTTCCTTGCGCGATACCTGAACCTGTGTCATGCCGAGTATCTCGGCTGTCCGGCTCTGGGTAAGCCGTTTGTAATATCTCAGCTCAAGCAGCTGCCTGTCACTTTGCTCAAGTCTTTCAAGCTCTGTTCTGAGCGACATATGCTCAATCATCTCTGTGTCGTGAGATGGTACAGGGATATCAGTCTGAATCTCTCCGTCCTCGGTGACTGCTGTGAGCGACAGGGGAGAACATGCTGTGCTGATAGCCTCGGTCACAGCCTCTCTGCTTGTTCCGGTTATTATTGCAAGTTCGTTAATTGTAGGATCTCTGCCGTGTTTTTTTATAAATTTCTCGGATTCCTTTGTGATCCTGAGATAAAGCTCTTTTACACTTCTTGATATCTTGACTGCTCCTCCGTCACGGAAAAGCCGCTTTATCTCCCCGATAATAACCGGAACTGCATAGGTCGAGAATTTATATCCGAGCTTCGGATCAAACCGTGCAGCAGCTTTGATAAGTCCGATGCAGCCTGCCTGAAAAAGATCGTCATATTCAGCGCCCCTGCCCTTGAATCTTGCTGCACATGAATGTACAAGACCAAGATTCTCAGTGACAACAGGGTCACGTTCACACATTATGACACCTCAGACTAAGCTTCTTTCTCAGAGTCACGGAAGTGCCCTTTCCCGGAGTTGAACGTACACTTACTGCGTCACAGAAACTCTGCATCACGGCAAAGCCCAGCCCGGCCCGTTCCTCACCCGGAGCAGTTGTGAAAAGCGGCTCCATTGCCTTTTTGACATCGTTTATTCCGCAGCCCTTGTCAGTTATTCTGATATAAACAGTGTTTTCAGGCAGAATGCGGACATTGATCCGTATTTTTCCGACATTGTCACGGTAGGCATGTACAACACAGTTTGTAACAGCTTCGGAAACTGCTGTCTTGATATCGCTGATCTCGCTGACAGTAGGGTCAAGTGATGAGATAAACATCGCAACAGCTCCTCTTGCATAGGCTTCGTTGCATGATCTGCTGTCAAGAGTAATGGTCGTTTCATTAAGAATATTCATTTCCTTTTCCTCCTTCCAGAACATCAAGGGCATTTATCCCTGAAAGCTCCATTATTCTTCTGAGTTCATCGGGAACGCCTGTGACCCTGAGCATTCCGCCGTAAAGCTGCATAGTCCTGTATCTGCCCATGATAAGGCCTATCCCGGAGCTGTCCATAAAGCCGACATCCGCAAAATTAAGCTTCAGAACATGCGGATGCTTTTCCTGGACAAGTCCGTCAGCGGTTTCTCTTATTGCTCTTGCACTGTGATGATCAATATCCCCCGATAAAAACAGAGTAAGCTCATTTCCCTGCATTACAGTTTTCATATTCTCAGCTCCTTTGAACTATACGGCTGAAATATACAGCATTGTTTTTATATGCCAATAATAAACCATATGCAGAGAAAAAAATGATGCAACAGGTCGCAGCGTTTAAGAATTCTGAATCTTTTTATCAAGGCATATTTCAAGCCCTGAATAATTAAGATAAAGACAGCCGTCTTCAAATCGGTAGGTAAAGCATACTGTTGCGCAGTCTTTTGTTACTATTGTCAGATTCTGCTCATCAGCAAAGTATTCTCCTGAAATGTTCAGCATCCTGCTTCCTTTTTTTGCAGTAAAGGAAGCTGTATCGTCCCTGAAGTAAAGACAGCAGCTCCCGTCAGAATTTTTTCTGTCTGCACTGCATAGTTCCTCAGCGGCGGTTTCGGGAGAAGCACTTCTGCAGGCTGAAAAAAACAGCAGCGCTGCGGCTGAAATAATAAGTGAAACTTTTCTGAAATCAGACATATGTATCCTCCGGAATCTGAAAAATTGCCCAGTTAGCCATTATTGCGGGGCAGTATAAATTTATTCAGATGTAATATTTTTTATTCCGGTGTAAGTAATAAGCAATAATACAAATTCTGACAAGTTTTGAAAAATATACAAAAATTTTATTGAAAATAAGAAATATGTATTGAATATTAAAATAAAAAGCGTTATAATATAGTTGGTATTACCATAAGCGTTGCATGATAGTAATACTGTACCTGGCTCTGCAAAACGAATATGCATCTTTGAAAAAGAATGTATAATTCTTTTCCGGCAGAAAACTCAGGATATCAAGAACAGATCAGGAGGAGAAATATGAGAAAAATACTATTTGTTGCTTCCGAATGTTATCCATTTGTTAAAACAGGCGGACTTGCAGATGTTGTAGGTGCACTGCCTAAGATGATAAATAAGGATGAATTCGACGTCAGAGTCGTTATCCCGAAGTATATGTGTATTCCGTGGGAATACAGACAGCATTTTCAGTATATTACCAGCTTCTATATGGATCTCGGTCATATACAGGAGCATAAGTATGTAGGTATTATGATGTACGAGTTTGAGGGCATCAAATACTATTTCATTGATAATGAAGGCTATTTCGGCGGGGATTCACCCTACGGCGAAATCAAATGGGATATCGAGAAATTTACATTCTTCAGCAAGGCGGCCCTTGCTATCCTTCCCGTAATAGATTTCAAGCCTGATATAATTCACTGTCATGACTGGCAGGCAGCACTTGTGCCTGTATTCCTCAGAACTCTGTTCAAGGACAACGGTTTCTTCTGGGGCATCAAGACAATAATGACGATCCATAACCTTAAATTCCAGGGTATCTGGGATCTCAAGCTGTTCCGCTATATCACAGCCTTCCCGGAGTATGTATTCTCATCTCAGAATATGGAGTACTTCAAGGATGGAAATATGCTCAAGGCAGGAATCGTATTCTCGGACTATGTTACAACGGTAAGTGATACATATGCAGGCGAGATACAGATGCCGTATTACGGCGAGGGTCTGGACGGACTTATGCGCCATAAGAACTATGCACTCTGCGGTATCGTGAACGGTATAGATTATAACGTATATAACCCGGAGCATGATATTCAGATCTTCGAGCATTATACTGCACAGTCGGTTGGTGACAAGAAGGTAATGAACAAGAGGGGACTTCAGGAAGAACTCGGACTTCCTGTTGACGACAATAAGTTTATGATCGCAATAATCTCACGTCTGACTGACCAGAAGGGTCTTGACCTTGTCAATTATGCGATCGAGAGGATAACAGACGAGCATACACAGTTTGTCGTACTTGGAACAGGCGATCAGCAGTATGAAAATACATTCAAATATTATCAGTATAAATATCCGGAAAGAGTATCTGCAAATATCTTCTATTCGGATAACAGAGCGCACAAGCTTTATGCAGCAGCAGATGCAATGCTCATGCCGTCACGCTTTGAGCCCTGCGGTCTGACACAGCTGATTGCTCTTCGTTACGGTACAGTGCCGATTGTCAGAGAAACAGGCGGACTTCGTGATACAGTTCAGCCGTACAACTGGTATGACAACACAGGAACAGGCTTTACTTTTGCAAACTATAATGCCGAGGAAATGCTCAATGCCATCAACTATGCAAAGACAGTATTCTTTACACAGCGTGACCGCTGGAATGAGATTTCTGCAAGAGGCATGAGAATGGATTATTCCTGGGCAAGATCAGCAAAGCGTTATGAGGAGCTTTATTACAATCTTACAAACTGGTATTGATTTTTCAATAAAAAAACAGGGGGCTGTCGCAATATGATGTGCGACAGCCCCTTTTGATATACTATTGATAATACTAAGCTCAGCTGAATAATCTGCCTGAAAAAAACAGTATTGTTTCAGACGATCTGTTTTCCTGTTGTATCAAAAACTCTGACTGTAACGGTGACATTTTCGTCACTGGAAAGGATCGCAAGCTGCTTTCTGAGATCATCGGTATATGAAGATATATCCCCTGACTGAGCAGCAGCAGCCTGTTCAGCACCGTCCGGTACAGCCCGGGAAAGTGTGATGCTGATAATAACATTGTTTCCATCAACATCAGCGCTTGCCTGAGCGCCGCTGTCACCGGTGCTGGAGGCAGCTTCTGAGATAAGCTTCTGAACAAGAGGACTGCCGACAATTGATTTGAGATCATGTCCGACAGGACCGTTGTCAGAGTCTGTATCTGCTGCTGAAGCCTGTGTATTCTTGCGTGAGTAGTTTCTTGCAGAGATAATACTTCCGTTGGCATTGACAAGTCTTGCTCTTATTACGATGTTTTTGGTTGTTGTTGTACCCTCAAGCAGAGCAATATAAGAGCCTGCGTTTTTGCCGATTGTGTCAAAATAGCTTTCAAGAGTTGCCTTGTCAAGACTTGCAGGGTCGATCTGTTTTTTTGATTTTGCAGTCACGATAACTGTGTTTTCGCCTTCAAGACTGACGTCAATGTCATAATCGTCGCTTTCATACTGCTTCTTTGTATCTTCAATAACATCATTGTATTTTGAGCTTTCATAAAGATCTCTGAGTGACAGATCTTCATTCTCACTGCTGAAATCAACAAATCCGGTTTCATCATCAGAAGCTTCCTCTTCTGATATTTCCTGGGGGACATAGCTTCTTTCAACATTGCTTTGCTGAGTTGTACTGCTTTCTGCAGCAGAGCTATCATCAGCTTTGCTTTCTGAACTTACGTCCCTGCTGGTTTCAGGCTGTGAGCTTTCAGTTTTGCTGCTGATCTCAGATTCTGAGCTTACGGATTTTTTGCTGCTTTCTGAAGCTGAGCTTTCGGTATTGCTGCTTTCCGGAATATTTTTGTTGCTTTCATCAGAACTGCTCTGAACTGAGCTTCCGGATACAGAAGCTTCCTCTTTATTTCCGGAATCATTATTACCGCCGAAAAGACTGCAGCCGCCTGAAGCTGAAATTATCAGTGCAGCACAGAGCAGGGCAAAAAACAGTCGTTTGTTATATTTCATATATATCATCCCTTCAAAAAACTAATGCTGAATATAGTTTTTATGCCGCCCTGAATAAAGATAACTGCTGAGAAAAAAGCATAAACTGTGTTTCAGCAGCTGCAAGGCAGCTTCACGATAAATAGCATTACCTGATAAATTCAAATTTAGTGACATCAAAAACACCGCTGTCTGTTATTCTCAGCTCAGGGATAACCGGGAGGGCCATGAATGAAAGGGTTATGAACGGATCAATGTTTTTGTTGACTCCAAGATTATATGCCTTTCTGATTACGCTGTCAAGTTCCGGGATGAGTTCCCGTGCCGGTTTCAGGCTCATAAGACCGCCAAGAGGCAGCGGGAGCTCTCCGATAACGTTCCCGTCGCTGATAATAACATAACCTCCGCCGATACGTCTGAGCTGTTCACAGGCGAAAATCATATCACTGTCATTATCGCCGATCACAACAATATTGTGGCTGTCGTGAGCGACTGTTGAAGCAACAGCACCGTGTATATTTCCGTAGCCGCTGATATAGCCTGTACCGTGAAAGCCTGTGGCATTGTGTCTTTCAACGACAGCGATTTTATTTACAGAGCCGTCGGAAAGTCCTTTTTCAAGCTGCTCACGGGTATAGAACAGCTTTTGTGTAATGATCTGTCTGTCAACGATCCCTATAACAGCATTCTGATCCTTGACAGGGATATCAAATGCTTTTTCATCAAGCGGCGCAAAATTCACAGGACAAAGAAGAGAGCTGTTGTATCTGATATTTTTCGGCTCAGGAATATCCCTGATGTTTACGCCGTCTTTATATACGTCAATAATATTGAAGTTTTCAAGATCATCAAAAACGACCATATCAGCATGGTATCCGCAGCCGATAGCACCGATCCTTTTCAGCCCGTATATCCTTGCAGCATTGATAGTTCCGATCTGAACAGCCTTGATCGGGTCAAGACCAAGCTGAACGCTTTTTTTGATGCAGTAAAGAATAGTTCCGTCTTTGCAGATATCAGCAAGATGCTTGTCATCAGTGCAGAAGGCAAGATTTGTTGTATCGATATTGTTTTTGATAATGCCTTTCATAATAGCCTCAAGATTCTTTGAAGCTGATCCTTCTCTGACAAGTACGGCAAGTCCGGCTCTGAGTTTTTCAATTGCCTCGTTATAGGAGATGCTTTCATGGTCTGTATGAATGCCGGCAGTGATATATGCGTTGAGTTCATTTCCTGTTCCGAGCGGATTGTGTCCGTCGATTATCATTTCAGAGAAGGTATCCAGCTTTTCAAGAATGTCCTTGTCGAGGGCAAGCACACCGACAGCATTCATCATTTCTCCGAGTCCTAAAACATGAGGATCATTTTTGAAATAGGAAAGCTGTCTTGCGTCAAGTTCAGCGCCGGAATGTTCAAATGATGTTGCAGGAACACAGGACGGCAGCATTACAAAATAATTGACCGCAGCTCTGTCAGCAGCCTTGAGTATCTCAGCAATGGCAGTCATTCCGCCGACATTTGCAATCTCATGCGGGTCTGTAATTATCGTTGTAGTACCCTGTCTGAGCTCCTCCATTGAATAAATTTCGGGCATGGACATCGAGGATTCAACATGTACATGTGCATTGATAAATCCGGGCGCAACATATTTTCCTTTGATATCGATTTCCTTTTTGCCCCTGTATTTTCCTATGCCGACGATAATCCCGTTGCTTACAGCAATATCACCTTGTGTTATCTCGCCGGTAAATACATTAATAATATTTGCGTTTTTCAGAACAAGCTCACATGAGCCGTCTGAAAGTGCAGCTCTGATAAGTTTTTCTTTTTTCATTTTCTTTTCCTCCGGAATAAAAAATTTTCATAAATTATGTATCGAAATTCTACTTTCAGGATTATATAATAAAATAGTAATCAACCATCAGGGGGGACTTCTTTATGTTAAAAAAAATTTCAGTAATAATAATTGTCTTAATGCTATCAGTCTGTTTTTCAGGCTGCAGTGATGCAGGGAACGTATCTTCCCAGCCGTCACAGAAAAGTGTTTCTGATGAAACCTCAGGGTCGGATAGCATTGAAAAATCTGTAACAGATGAAAGTTCCGCAGAAACGGATATCTCAGCAGACGTTTCGGAAAAAGAAGGTTCTGAAAAATCATCAGAAAAGAATATCTCAGCTGAAGAAATATCATATGTGACAGGCAGCGAAGGCGAAAAAATACCTTATGCAACAGAATATTCCGACCCGGGAACATTTCAGTATACAGAGCAGATGATCAGTGATATGAATAAGGATAACGAAGATTTTGAAATATCCTTTGATGGAGAAAAAGGTCATATACATATAACCGGTCTTATCAATACATCGCCTGTAAACAGCGAGCGGGATGTGCTTGAAAAGCTTATGCTTGTGCGTTCAATTATCGGACTGACGGACACAAGAACACAGCTTTACTGTGATGAAAAAACAAAAAGCGGACAGTTCTATTCATTTCATCAGTGCTATGCCGGAATAAGGCTTTATTCATCAGGTGTAAAGGTATGGCTTGATGATGAAAACAGAATAGCAGATTTAGATGTATTTGTCGTAAGTGATACAGATGCTCTGAAAAAGACAGATCTTGAGAATCTTGTGGATCCGCCGGTTGAAGGCTGCCAGATGGTGATCTGGGACATGGGTGAATATAAGAAAGCCCCGGTTCCGGCATATATATGCTCAACATCTGAAGAAACTACAATAACAGATGCCAATACCGGAAAGGAAATAGACAGCTGGCCGAACATAATTGATTAATTGTAATAGCAGACAATTATTTTTCAATAACAAGCCTATTATACACCAATATTGCCGTATTCTCAATGGTTTTAAGGTCATATTCTTTACAATCGGAGGGAAATGTTATATACTGTATAAGGAAAATACTGATGTATACTATTGTCTGCAGGAGGCTGGAAATATATATGAAGCTTTTTGAAAAGACTTTGAAAAGTGAAAGCGTATTTGAAGGCAGGGTCATTCACGTTAAGCTTGATGATGTAGAGCTTGAAAACGGAGATACTGCAAAAAGAGAAATAATAGAACATCCGGGCGGAGTATGCATAGCAGCACTGACGGAAAAAAATGAGCTTCTTTTTGTCAGACAGTTCCGCTATCCTTATAAGGAAATAGTACTTGAACTTCCGGCAGGAAAGCTTGAAAAGGGACAGACTCCGCTTGAAAACGGCAAGCGTGAGCTTCTGGAGGAAACCGGAGCAGTCGGCAGGGAATATGTCACTCTGGGGCAGGTATATCCGAGTCCAGGATACTGCGGAGAGATCATCCATCTGTATTTCTGCCGTATTGATCATTTTGAATCCCAGCAGCTTGATAATGGAGAATTTCTGAATGTGGAAAGAATTCCTCTTGACAAAGCTGTTGAAATGGTTCTTGCAAATGAGATACCCGACAGCAAGACACAGATCGCAGTATTAAAAACAGCAGCACTTCTCCAAAGATTCGGAAATGACAGATAATGTCAATTGTAACAGTACAGAAATAATATTTTGCCGCCTGAATTATCCGGGCGGCAAAAAATAAAAATGTGAAAGAATCAGGGAAATATAAAGCTGATGAAGCATAGATTCCGGGATTTGCATATAAATGTGCCGCTGTGAAAAGAGTGGTCAGAAATGAAAAAAGGAAACGGAAAGTGAAAACAATATGAATCCAATACTGATCGTTTTTTCGGCGGCAGTTGTATTGTCCGCCCTTTCTATTGCACTGATAAATAAACCGAGAATACCGGTCGTTGCAGGGTCATTTCTTCTTGTGCTTATATTTTTTGTTGTAACGACCTTTTTTATAGATAATGCGATAAGCGATATGATAAGTTTAAATGAGCTTTCAGGCTTTGTACGGTTTGTAGTTATGAAGGATCGCCCGACATATGAGGATCTTGAAACTGCTTTCAGTATATTCTCATATGTGGATATAGGATTGTTTCTTGCATCTCTTTTTGCAATGTTTACAGAAACACTTACGATACTTCACCAGAATTCAAAGGTCAGAGGAAAATGAAAAAAACCGGAATATATATCCATATACCGTTTTGTGAGAAAAAATGTCCGTACTGCGATTTTTATTCAAGATCCGGTACGGATAAGCTTTATAATGAATATACTGAGGCAATGCTCGGGATGATCGGTTCCTGCGCATACAGGAAGGAATATATTGCAGACAGTCTGTATTTCGGCGGCGGAACCCCCGGGCTTCTCGGCGCAGAAAGGCTGATATCACTTGTCGGAGCTGTCAAAGGAAGTTTCGGACTTGATACAGATAATTCAGAGGTGACAGCGGAAATCAATCCGTCAAAGCAGGATATTGACCTTGAACTGCTCAGAAAGGGCGGAGTAAACCGTATTTCCATCGGAGTGCAGTCAGCAGACGACAGCGAGCTTACCTTTCTCGGACGGCAGCATAGCAGCAGCGATGCGGCTGAATTTATCAGGCTTGCAAAAAAAGCAGGCTTTGAAAATATCTCGCTTGATCTGATGATCGCTCTGCCCGGACAGACAAAGGAAAGCCTGAGCCGTTCGGTTGATTTCTGCGTCAGAAACGGCGCAAATCATATATCCGCATATATTCTGAAGATTGAGCCGGGTACTGTTTTTTACAGAAAGCGTGACAGTCTTTCTCTGCCTGATGATGACGAAGCGGCAGAGCTTTATTTTCATTTGTGCAGGCTTATGAAGGAATACGGCTTTGAGCATTATGAGATATCGAATTTCTGCAGAAGCGGATTCGAGGGCAGGCACAATCTGAAATACTGGCATGATGAGGAATACCTCGGTTTCGGTCCGTCCGCACATTCATTTATGGAAGGCAGACGTTTCTTTATTCCCCGCAGTTTCAGTGATTTTTACAGCGGAGCAGTCACTGACGATGGTGAAGGCGGCAGCGAGGAAGAATATATTATGCTTGCCCTGAGGCTTTCGGAGGGCGTGAATTTTCAGAAATTCAGTGAACGCTTCGGATATGAGCTTCCCGGAAAATACATAAAAAAAAGCAGACCCCTTGAATCAGCCGGACTTCTGAAAATCAGCTCCGGCAGTGTTGCCCTGACAGAAAAAGGTTTTCTTCTGTCAAATTCAGTAATATCAGTTCTGCTGTCATGATATGCAGCCCCGGCAGGGAGAAACCGTCATGCATCCATAAACAGGTGTGTTGATTGCAGCAAACCGTAAAGTTCAGATCCGGACATTTGAGATGCCGGATGGAAGTCCAGAGAAAGGAAGATAGAGAATGTCATTCAAGAAGAGAGAATATGTAGTAGCAGAGGTGACTAAGAAAGGCGAAAAAAGCCTTCAGCTTGGTCATCCGTGGATATATGATGCAGAGGTCGTATCGCTTGACGGACAGGTAAGTGACGGCGATATAGTTGACGTAGTAAGCAGCAAGGGACGTTTTATCGGATCGGGTTTCTATAACAGCAATTCAAAGATCAGGATACGTCTTATATCAAGAAATGCGAATGATAAATTTGATCAGGCTTTTTTTGAAAGAAGAATCCGCTATTCCTGGCAGTACAGAAAAACCGTAATGGGTGATGATCTTGACTGCTGCAGAGTGATTTTCGGAGAGGCAGATACCTTTCCTGGACTGACAGTCGATAAATTTCATGATATACTTGTTGTTCAGACACTTTCCCTCGGAATTGAGAGGAGAAAAGATATTATTTTTCCGCTGCTCCATAAAGTTCTGACAGAGGATGGCTTTCAGATCAGGGGAATATATGAGCGTAATGATGTCAGGATAAGAGAGCTTGAAGGGCTGACTCAGGGCAAAGGCTTCTATCCGCTCGAGGGAGTGCCGACTCCCGGAAGTACAACGGTTGTAATAACCGAAAACGGAATAAAATATACCGTTGATTTTGAAAACGGTCAGAAAACAGGCTTCTTCCTCGATCAGAAATATAACCGCCTTGCCGTATCAAAAATTGCAAGGGGCAGAAAGGTTCTTGACTGCTTCACACATACAGGCTCTTTTGCAATGAATGCGGTCATGGGCGGAGCGGAACATGTCTGTGCGGTAGATATTTCTCAGGATGCTGTTGATATGGCAAAGGAAAATGCAAAGATGAACGGCATAGAAGAGAAAATGAGCTTTGTCTGTGAGAATGTGTTCGATCTTCTTACAGGAATGACAGGAAAAGAAGGCTATGATATGATAATCCTTGATCCGCCTGCCTTTACAAAATCAAAATCAACTGTTGAAAGTGCAGTGAGGGGATACAAGGAAATAAATCTTCGAGCGATGAAACTTCTTCCGCAGGGCGGGTATCTTGCGACATGCTCATGCTCACATTTCATGACTGAACAGCTTTTTGAAAAAATGCTCCGTGATGCAGCACATGATGCGCATGTATTTCTCAGAAGAATAGAATACCGTCAGCAGGCACCCGATCATCCGGTTCTTTATAATGTTCCTGAAACGGAATACCTGAAATTCTATCTTTTCCAGGTTGTCAGATAAGAAAAATCATATTACCATATTCAGCGGCATACATTATGTATGACCGCTGTATTTTTTTGTCAGAGGAAGATGGTGCTATGCAAAGCTTATCGTGTAAGAAAATAATTCGCTCGTTACTGAGCGCTGTAATAGTTTCAGCTGTAATGTTTTCAATGTGCAGCTGCAAAAAGGATACACAGGTTTGTCAGGAAGAAGCACTGAAACTGACTGTAATAATGTACCACGGGCTGACAGATAAGCATTCAAGGCAGAATCAGTATATGATTTCCCCGGACAGCTTTGAGGATGACCTGAAATTTCTGAAAGAAAACGGATATCATACAATTTCGGTAAGCGAGCTGATACTTCATTTCAAGGATAAAAGACCTCTGCCGGAAAAGCCGGTGCTTATCACCTTTGACGACGGGTATCTGAATAATTATACATTTGCCTTTCCTCTGCTGAAAAAATACAATGCAAAGGCTTTGATTTCGCCGATAGGTATTTCAGCCGACGAGGCTGAGAAAGAAAAATACAGAAGTGCAGACTGGTCACAGTGCAGATGGAGTGAGCTGATGGAAATGTGCAATTCAGGTCTGGTGGAACTCGGGAATCATACCTATGATCTTCATAAGACAGGAGGAGGAAAAAATGGTGCGGCAAAAATGTATGGTGAAGATGAGCAGGAATATGAAAAGCGTCTGAAAGAGGATGTGATTACAGCAAATGAAGCAATAATAAAGCATACCGGAAAAACACCTCAGGCTTTTGTATATCCGTTCGGAGCAAAAAGCGGCAGTACAGAGGAAATCATACGCTCACTCGGTTTTTCAGCAATATTTGACTGTGAAAACAAAATGAACATCCTGACCAGTCAGGACGATCTGTATCATCTGCACCGCTTTATCAGAGCGGAAAAAACGGTCCGGAGAATTTGTTCAGAAAATGAATGAATGTGCTTACACGCACAAAGCTGAATAAGATAATTACCGTATAAACAAGTACTCATCAATAATAACAGGGGGAACAGATAATGCCGATAATCTTTCTCAGTCCGTCAACACAGGAGTATAATCCATATGTTGACGGAGGAAATGAAGAATACTATATGAATCTGATAGCCGATGCAATGGAGCCGTATCTGAGCGCCTCAGGAATAGAATATGTGAGGAATGACCCATCAAAGACTGTGGGCGGTTCAGTGAGGGCTTCAAATGCCGGAGATTATGACTTTCACCTTGCGATACATTCAAATGCTTCTCCGGAAGAAATGAGCGGAAAAAACAGGGGAGTGCAGGTTTATTACTATGCAAACTCCCCTGAAAGCGAAAAAGCAGCCCGTATCTATGCAGAAAACTACAGGAAAATATATCCTTTGCCGGAGCTTGTCCGTACTGTTCCGACAACATCTCTTTATGAGCTTGTACGCACGAGAATACCGGCTGTGCTGATCGAAACAGCTTATCATGATAATGTTCAGGATGCAAGGTGGATAAGAGAGAATATTGGTACGATAGCTGAAAACCTTTCACGCTCCTCAGCGGATTACCTTGGAGTGATTTTCCGTCAGCCGACAGGAACCGGAAGCGGTATAGTGACAACCCAGTCGGGAAATCTCAATCTTCGCTCTGAGCCGTCTGTAAATTCAGAAATACTGGCTGGGATTCCCCGCGGTACTGTAATTCCTATTGCCGGGATCAGCGGAGAATGGTATATGACAATCTTCAATGGTCAGCAGGGCTATGTATCGTCAAGATATGTCAGGGTCATGTAAGTAGCAGGAATGATATCAGCAGTTCAGGTTCAATAAAGCCGGGCGGTGCCGGAGTAAAACTTTTTCAGACTATCAAAGATGTGAATCAAGGGTCCAGGGCAGCCCAAGGGCACATCACGCTGCGTTAGTATAATATTATTATTGGCAATATGCATTAAATAATAATATAATGCAATAATGCAGTTCAGGCTCAATAAAGCCGGGCGGTGCCGGAGTAAAACTTTTTCAGACTATCAAAGACGTG
>ONRO01000366.1 GCA_900320235.1 uncultured Eubacteriales bacterium | reverse complement strand
GCTGCTTTTCTCAGTGCCGGATTGAGATATCTGTGCCATACAGGGTATGAATGCTGAAAAAACGCACTTCTTAAAAAATAAAAGAAAATTATTTTTCTATATAAATATGAAAATGAAAAAATGCCGAAAAACTATTGCCAAAGTGAATAAAAAAGTGTATTATTATACTAAAGAAGTATATTGTTATGTTAAAGGGGGGCATCGTGTTGACACATTCAGCTGTTAATCATAATAATAAAAAAAGGAAACGCTCTCCGTTGCTGGTTGCATTAATAATTATTATAATGCTGCTTCTTGTTTTGCTGACTCTTGCCTTCTTTACATCGTTTGATGAGGTCACGAATGCATTTGAGGGCGGACGTGTTGATATTGTATTGAAAGAAGAAAACTGGAATCCTCAGAATGCGAAAAAAATTGTTCCGGGCAAGGTGCTCGACAAGGATCCGAAAATTATGAATAATGACAGAACAGATGTGTATGTTTTTCTGGAGGTCATTGTTCCCTATGACAATCTTGATATTGAAAGCGAGGCTGCTGCTGACAAAGGCTCAAAGGTGACCGGCGATACATCAGCTGTTCCGCTTTACAAGTTTGTTGACGCAAACGGAACATATGATACGACATATACCTCAACCCAGAAAATCAATACAGCGGGCTGGATGCTTATGAGTGACTATCCGAAGCAGAATACAGGAAATAAAACCTATACATATCTGTATGCTCATGTCAGACAGGATGCAGAGAATACAAAGCTTTCTCCGCTTATGCCGGGCCTGACAACAAGCAATCCTCTTTTCAATCAGATAAAGCTTGTGAATTTCAACGAAACCAGGTTTGATGAAAACCGTGATTACAGCGTAAGGGTAAAGGCTTATGGAATACAGGCAAATTACCTTTCGGATAATAATCAGACAGTCGATGATCCCGCTCAGGTATGGGGCTTGATAAATAACAGCTGAAGGTGAGATGATGCGTATGAAAAATCATAAGTTATTACTGCCTGTGGCAGTGGCAGCTGCAGCAGCTGCGGCGCTTCTCTCTGTCTTTATGACATTGTCGTATCTTACAGATACTGAGGTTGCGGATAATAAGATCACCATCGGCAGCGTTGCTCTGGAAATACACGAGGGCGATTATGAGGACAGTCAGAAAATAGCAGCCGGAGGATCACTTCCCAAGGCACCGAGTATTGAAAATACAGGAAAAAATGATGAATATGTTTTTATCGAGGTCAGTGTGCCGAAAAAGGAAGTGACTTTGCTGTATGAAGAGGATGATGAAAACAATCATAAGACAGGGCAGAAAATACAGGATGAGGCAAGTGTTGCGGAAATCTTCAAGATGATAGCAGAAGGAACAAATACCGATAATATCACAGGTAATGATCCGCCTGAATATGTTTTCAGCTACAACAAGGGGGATGCCGGAAACAATAAGGAAGGCTGGGTATTCCTGTCGGGCAGCACGGACAGGACAGGTTCAGCAGCAAACAAATATTACTTCGGCTATAACAAAAAGCTTGTCGCAGGCAGCAGCACAGATAACAGGACGATAACGCTGTTCGATAAGGTAACGCTGAAAAGCTTTATTGAACAGGAACTGGGCGTTGGCAATGTCAATGTGCAGATAGGTATCAGGGCATTCGGCATACAGGCAGACGAACTTGGTGTTGACGGACTTGACAGTGAACTGCTGAGTGATACAACAGTCGGCAAATTGTATAAGATAGTTGAGAGAAAGCAAGGTGCTGCGTGATGAAAAATAAAAATAAGATAATAATTATTTGTTTAGCAGCAGGAATAGCTTTTTCAATGGTAAGTGTGACACTTGCTTATCTCGGGACAATGCAGCCGAAAAACAATGTTATCACCGTGGGACACGATGAAGTAAGCATTGATGAGGAATTCAGCAGTCCTGATAAAATGGAGATGTCAAATACCACACCAAAGCAAATAAATATCAAGAATACAGGAAGTGTTCCGTGTTATGTAAGAGTATTTGCGGAATTTTCCGACAGCGTGGTCGCTGCAGATGCTTCGGTGGTCACAGAGAAAAATGCTGAAATGACCTGGGAGAATTTTAAAAATGGTCTTAAGCTTGATCAGTCACCAAAAACGATATCCGATCACTGGCGATATGTGCCGGCAAGTTCCGGCAATAAGCTCGGCGGATATTTTTACTATACAGAAAAGCTTTTACCGGGACAGACTACTGGTGAGCCGTTGATAAAAAGTGTAAAAACTGATTTCAACAGCGCAGGAGATGATAATATCGATCGTATAAAGGATTTCGATATAATTGTTTACAGTGAAACTGTACAGTCTACTGAAATTGGGGGTGCCGGATTCGAGGATAATGAATCGGCTCCGGCATGGAAACAAGCTTGGGAAAGTTTTTTGAAGGTCGGACCATAATGATATGAACGGTAAGGGAGTTGGGTTTTTACCCGGCCGTGAGTATGTGGTTCAGGGGTTGTAAGATTGTGATATATGTATATT
>ONRO01000316.1 GCA_900320235.1 uncultured Eubacteriales bacterium | reverse complement strand
TTAAGCTTACTGAGCTTTTCAACCGCATCATTAAGATAAGTGTATCTGTCCCCCATATTTGACCCCAGTGCAATATATGTATTGTGCCAGTGTTTTTCCAGTATTACAGAGGTATATTCAACATGAAGACCGATCGGTGCCCAAGGTTTTTTAACTTCGATTTTAATACCGGATAGAAGAGGAAATTTTTCAAGAAGAAACTCTGCAGTCCTTGAAGCTGCTGTTTCAATAAGATTAAATGTGTTGTCATGCATAAAAGCACATATTTCATTGCATACGGCTGAATAATCAACAGATAATGCAATATCGTCATTCAATACTGATTTAGAAAAGTCAGTATACAGCTCAGCGCTGACAACAAATTTTTGTCCGAGTTTTTTTTCTTCGAGAAAAACGCCGTGATTTGCAAAAACTTCAAGATCCTTTATTACTATGGTGTCTTTCATAATGATATCACCCTTTATCTTTCAAGAATAGCTTTCATCATTCGTATTACACGTGCGTTTTCTTTTACATCGTGAACCCTTACAAAAGCACATCCTGACATTACAGCAAGCATAGTTGTTACAAGAGTACCTTCCAGTCGCTGATCAACAGGAAGATCAAGAGTAAGTCCGATAACTGATTTTCTTGAACAGCCAAGAAGAACAGGAAATCCACATGTATTTATTGTTTTAAGGTTATGAAGTACATCGAGATTCATCTCATATGTTTTTGCAAAACCAACTCCCGGATCAAGTATTATTTTTTCTTTGTTTATTCCGCTTTTTTGTGCTGATTCAGCACTGTCAAGCATTTCTGATATCAGATCTTTAAGGAAATCATTGGAGTATTCGGCTTTTTCTTTATTATGCATCAGACAGCATACAGCTCCGCTGTCTGCAATAACATTTGCCATTTCCTTATCATATCTCAGGCCCCATATGTCATTTATTAGATCAGCTCCCAGACGTAATGCTTCTTTTGCAACTTTTGATTTATATGTATCCACTGAAACAGGGATATCAAAGTTTGTTTTGATTTTTTCTATAACAGGAGCTATTCTTTCTATCTCTTGTTCATCGTCTATCTGAGTATATCCCGGACGAGTTGATTCGCCGCCGATATCAATTATTGACGCTCCTTCTTCTATCATTAACTCACATCTTTTCATAGCAGCGTCTATCTGATTCCAACGTCCGCCGTCTGAAAAAGAATCAGGAGTAACATTTAATATACCCATTATATATGTATTCTTTTTTACATCAAATTCAGAATTACCAATTTTCAATGTTGTCACCTTTAATATATGATATTATTATTCTTTAATTCTTTATCCCAGTAACATTCCTTTTCAGCCTTACACTCAAAGCAAAGACGAGACAGCTTATCAGCTGAGAACAATAGTTCGGTTAGTCTGCTTCTGACCTGTGTTTTTTTTCTGTGCTTGCATATTGCTACGCATATTTCTTCGATTTCACTATCTGAATATCTGCAATCGGAAAGTATTGATTGTGCGATTTTTACACTTGCCAGATTATGAGGAATGTTGTCATTATATTGTTCTATCCTGCCGGTATCGTGAAGAAGAGCAGTTGCATAGATTATATCTTTATCAATGTTATATTTTTTTTCGAGTGAAATAATATACATTATTCTTGCAACATCAAGGGAATGAGTAATATCATGACGGCAAAAAACTCTGTCTTGTTCAAGCTGTCTTAGTTTTTTGAGCCTTTTAAGATATTCAGGATGATTCAGGATTAGATTATACCTATCCACTATCTCAGCATCTCCATAAACATTCTTTGTTTATCTTTATCTTCAGCGAAACAGCCTCTGACAGCATAAGTAACTGTTTTGCTCCCTGGCTTTTTTATACCTCTCATTGTCATACACATATGCTCTGCCTCAATCATTACCATGATTCCCTGAGGAGCGATATATTTTTCAAGTGCGTCGGCGATCTGCCCTGTCAGCTGTTCCTGAATCTGAGGTCTTCTTGCATATACCTCCACAGCTCGTGCAAGTTTACTTAGTCCCACAACTTTGCCGTTAGGGATGTATGCAATATGAGCTTTTCCATAAAATGGAAGAAGATGATGTTCACAGGTTGAGTAAAATGTAATATCCTTTTCAAGAATTATTTCGTTATTACCGACGCTGAATTGTTTTGACAGATGTTCTTCAGCACTTCCTGACAATCCGCCGTATATTTCCTCACACATTCTTGCAACACGGTCAGGTGTTTCTATCAGGCCTTCACGTTCAGGATTCTCTCCTATTCCTTCTAAAAATAATTTTACAGCTGTTTTTATTTTTTCGGTATCCATAAAAAAACCTCCCATACAGTACAAATTCCGTAACTGCACGGGAGCTGTCATAAAACCAAATAATTGATTTTTGCCATCGTTTCCATGAAGCAGCGGAATGCGGAACAAAAATCGCAAGAAAACTTTTCGTCCAGATAACAACTTCCTGTTTATCAGGCACTTAACGCTTTTATTCCTACTCTGCAAAATGTAAATCTTATTTATCTTAATAAACTTATTATTAATGCAATAATATAATATCATATTAGATTAAAATAGTCAATGCAAACAATTTCTTAGCAGCGCGGCGTGGTAGTGTGACGCTGCGCCCTTCATTCACGGCTTTGATAGCCTAAAAATTTTACTCGGGCACCGCCCGGCTTTTTTGAGCCTGAACTGCTGATATTTTTCTGCTTTAAAACTCCCGGAATTTTTTTACATATAAATATATTTAATTCTTTGGAGTTACACTGGATCCGATTTAACAAGGTTTACTTTTTTTATGCTGTACTTTGAGCTTTTGAAAAAAATGAAGTCATTGTTTCAGAGTTAATCATGGTATGTTTTATTTAGTTTAATTATTACAGCTTATATTGGAATTTAATATATCTTTGAGTTATTAAAAACCGGTGTTTGACCATTTTTTGACTAACTCAGAATAGCAATAGAATACTTCTATCAATACTAAAAGCGATACCTTGTAATCTGGTATCGCTTTTAGTTAATCGTTTACAATTGGTGTTTCATGTTCATCGTTATCACTGGTTGAAATAATATCACGAACACGAAATGCTATAAATTCTGTTTCCGGTGATACATATTGATCTTTCATGATACATTCTCCTTAATTA
>ONRO01000274.1 GCA_900320235.1 uncultured Eubacteriales bacterium | reverse complement strand
TACCGCATATCTTTTTTATTATATCATCATAGCAATCAAATTACAAGAACAAATTACACCTCCAGCGCCGGGCAGCGTGACGCTGCACCCTTGACGCGCTATCGCTCCGTATACACTGCGCTCTGATTAAGAACTACTGTTATATTCCCGCGGCTCTGATTTCTTATGACCCAAAATTTTATTAGAGATGATTATTGTTCCTTCAAAACTACCAGAATTATTTTTCACGAACCTACTTCGCACCATCGTGACGGCAGCGTGACCCGCCCGCAGGAAGTACCCTTGGGGTGCACCTTTGATTCACGACTTTGATAGCCTGAAAAAGTTTAACTCCGGCATAGCCCGGCTTTTTTGAGTCTGAACTGCTAAAATCATTCAGCTTTATTTATCCTGGAACAATTGCTCACAGCCAGCTTTAGAAACTATGTTCTGTCTAAAGAATCCTTTGAATTATAAGAAGGGCGGTAACTCCCGGAATACCGAGTACTGATGACACTGCAAGAGACATCGGACTTACCGGAACAGATACAGCTGTATATGTGCTGAGAAGATTAATACATAACAAGGCTGCCAGCCCGGGAAGAAGTGAAAAAAATGCTGATCTGACAGGATGCTCAGAATGCATAATAACCTGAATTATTATCAGAAACAATATAACTCCCACACATACACAAGGCAGAATATAATAATCCATATTATTACCTCCGATAGTTCAGTATTTAATAATATGGAAGTTTTTATTGAATTATTACATATTGGTTCAGTCTTTTGAAATACGGATCAATTTGTTCTGTCTTTTCTTTCTTTCATATGTATATATACTATTATTTCCATTTGAGGAATACGCAAGCACACAAACTGCAAAGAAATATGGCAGATATTCATAACCGAATATTTCTGCTCCAATGAAAACCGGTGCTATTATTGTGTTTGTTGCTGCACCGAAAACAGCTGCATAGCCAAGTGCTGCAACAAGAGGTACTGGTAAACCGAACAGCATTGCCATTACAGCGCCGAGTGCTGAACCGATCGAAAACAGAGGCGTTACCTCACCACCCTGAAATCCGGCTGAAACTGTTATTATTGTGAAAGCCATTTTAAGAGCAAAGTCCCAGTAATATATTTCTCCTCCGTTTACAGCTGCATTTATAAGATTTGTTCCGAGGCCGGAATATCTTCCGGAATACAAAAGCAGTGATGCTGCTGATATGATCAAGCCGACAATTGCGATTCTGACATACGGATTCTTTATCAGATCGGCAAGAAGCTTTTTTGTCTTTTTCAGAAGAAATGCAAATGCTCCTCCTGTTATGCCAAACACAACGCCTGCCAGACACAGAAGTGCCGCATTATTAATATTCATTTCAAAATCAACGCCGAGTACAACGCTGAATTTTTCAAGTCCGAGGCAGCCTGATACAAAGCTGGCTGTGTATGCTGCTACGAAAGAAGGGAAAAGTGCTGTTATTTCTATCGTACCCTCTGAAAGTACCTCAGTTGCAAAAAAAACAGCAGCCATTGGTGTCCTGAACAAACCTCCGAAGCCTGCAGCCATTCCTGAAATCGTAAGTATCTTTGCCGATGATTTTTCTTTAAAAGAAAACTTCTGAGAAACGAAACTGCCTAAAGTTCCGCCTATCTGTACTGCAACACCTTCTCTTCCGGCACTTCCTCCGAACAGGTGAGTAATCCATGTACTGAGAGTTACAAACGGAATAAGTCTGAGCTTGATTGAACTCGTATTATTCTTTGCTCTCTCAATAATCAGAGTCATTCCGTTTTTTACCTCCTTGCCGAACCGATCATATAAAAATACAATCAATAGTCCGGCAATTGCTAAAAACGGAATGAAATAATAAATATTCTCCTCCCTTATTTCGGTAACCTTTAATAGTACTGTGCCGAAAAAGGCATCTATTACTCCTGTTACTGCTCCGATTATAAGTGCTATCAATGAAAAACCAAGTGTTTCGAGCAATGCTCTTAGCTGATTTTTATTTTCTGTTCCCTCTGAACTCTTATTTTTAAAATCAAGAACTATAATATTATCATTTTTCTTTTTCATAATTATTCCTGATCAACAATACCAGAACTAATAAGCATTCAAATACTGAATTTACTATTCTTTATTGACATTATTATGAAATGAATGTAACAAAATCAATTGCTCTGATTATTCAGCATACGAAAAGTCAAGTTACTTAATAATTCCGGAATATCTTTCCCGTTATTTTTTTGAGTATCAGTTTTAATCCTGATCCTCATATGCATCAGATATTCTATAACATAAAATCATCAGACTATCATTAAGATGAACATTTTCTACAATAATATCCTGATACTGTACTGAAAGGTCATAGTGGCTGAAATTCCAGTAATTGCGTATGCCAAGACTATAAAGTCTGTCTGCAATCCCAGGTGCAGCCTCTTTCGGAACACAGAGTATCGCTGCATCAATACTATTGTTTTTGCAGAAATCCTCAAGCTCCTCAAGGTCAGAAACAAGAATATCCCTGATTTTTGTTCCGATTTTAGCTTTATCATTATCAAAAATTCCAGTTAGTCTGAAACCTCTTTTTTCAAATGACATATGGACAGCGACCGCTTTTCCAAGATTTCCGGCGCCAATAAGAATCGTATTATAATTGTGGTCCAATCCGAGAATATTGCCAATCTCATTATAAAGGCTCTCAACTGCGTAGCCGAATCCCTGCTGACCAAAACCCCCGAAACAATTCAGATCCTGTCTTATCTGTGAAGCAGTCAGTCCCATCTTCTGAGATAATTCTCTGGAAGAGATCCTTGTTACTCCCTTTTCGAGCAGTTCGCCAAGAAAACGATAATATCGAGGCAGACGTTTAATAACAGGTGCTGAAATATTCTGATATTTATGCATTTGATCCACCGCCGTTTGTTAATTTTTTATCATTACTATTATAGTGTAGCAGTTTTATACAAAATTGTAAAGATAAATATTTAACAAAGTCATCT
>ONRO01000094.1 GCA_900320235.1 uncultured Eubacteriales bacterium | reverse complement strand
ATCAGTGCTGCTGCTGCAAGACAGCTGATCAGCACAATTTTTCCATTATTGTTTTTTGGCTTCTGCGGCGGCATACCGTAGCTGTAAAACATCTGATATGACTGATTATTCTGTCCTGTTACAGGTCCGTAATTGTAACCGGTGTTTACTGGCATATTATTATTGTTCATTCCGTTCAAATGCAGCACCTCCGTTATTAATACTGCCTTTTATTCCATATTCCTGATAATGTCAGGTTATTCCTTCCAGAATATGGCGGGCTCGGATTTACGCTGATTTATTCATAAACCGGCATAAAAACCACACTCAGCCATATGTATTTTTCAGATCTGTTATAATACCCTTTAATTCAGAGTTTTATCAGTTTTCTTTTTTACCTTTTTTGGGAATATAGAACTTGAATTCTGTATATTCTCCGTAAACGCTGTCAGCTGTAATATCACCGCCGTGAAGCCTTATGATACTTCTGACAAGATACAGTCCGAGTCCGAGCCCCTTCTTATCCTTACTTCTTGATTTATCTGTCTTATAGAATTTATCAAATACAAGCGGGATCTCCGTCTTTTTGATACCTGTACCGCTGTTTTTAATCATAAAGTCGGTTCTTGAATTGTTTTCAGTTATGTCAAATTCTATGTAGCCGCCTTCATCAGTGAATTTTACAGCATTTTCTATCAGATTGTATACTATCTGATGGATAAGATCCTTATCTCCGTATATCTTTTTCGGACTGATATTTTCAAGTCCTCTTACCTCAATATTTTTCTTATCGATTTCCTGCTCAAATGTGATAAGGATAGTGACAAGCGTTGAGAGCAGATCGAAGGTCTTGCAATTAAGCTTCAATTCACCGTTGTCGAGTCTTGACAGGTCAAGCATTGATTTTACAAGTCTTGAAAGTCTTTTTACTTCCTCGCTTACGATCTGAAGATAATATGTATTTTTCTCCGGCGGAATAGTACCGTCAAGAATTCCGTCAATAAAGCCTGCAATTGTTGTCATCGGTGTTTTCAGCTCATGGGAAACATTTGCAATAAAGCTTCTTCTTGTTACCTCTGAGGAAGAAAGCGATTCCGCCATATTATTGAATGAAACCGCAAGCTCGCCTATTTCATCATTACTTGTTTCACTTACTCTGACGCTGAAATCGCCCTTTGCAAACTGCTTTGCAGCCTGAGCCATCTGTTTCAGAGGCTTTACAAGGTTATATGAAAACAGACCTATTGCCAGGAACGATACACCGAGGGCTGCTATTGCAGAAAGTATGAACAGTTTGAGTACCATATCAGTAAAAATCGATACGTCACTTGTATCTGTTGAAACAATAACTATTCCGTAGATCTCATTATTTCCGGTATAGTATATCGGATATGCTGCAACATATTTTTCTGTATAATATATTCCCTCAAGCGTCGTTCTTGCAAAATACCGTCCGTCGCTTATTGTTGTGCTGATCACATCAGAAGGAACCAGCGAATTTGTCTTGATCCGGTCTGCATATCTGTCGTTCAGTATCACATCTGCCGGCGGCGCTTCTCTATCGTCGTGAGTGATATTTCCCTCATCCTTCTGAACAGTACTGTTTTCTTTTTTTTCGTTCTTTTTTTCTTCCTGCTCTTCACCGCTGTTTTCCGTATCCCCGGATTCTTCATCTTCAAGACGCTGACCAAGTCCCGGCAGCTTATTGATACTGTCCGCAGAATTTACGACTATCTGCGGTCTTCCGCTTGTATCCGTAATAGCAATATCTCCGTTGACCTCACCTGCAAGAAAACTCAGGGTGGTTTCGATATTTCCCTTGTCATTAAGAATATAAGTCGTTCGATAGCTCTTGTCAAACGGTTCATTTACTGCAATTTTGCCGCTGATATAGCTTGCTATATTCTTTGCACGGGCGTCAAGAAGATTAAGCTTTTCTGCTGACCAATAATTCGTTATCGCAACAGTAAGTATCGTACCAAGCAAGAAAAAGCTCAGGAATACTATCAGACCGCTGACATTCATATACTTGCGGAACAGCGATTTTCTGGCATAGAATTTATTCTTTAACTTCAAATTTATAACCTACTCCCCATACGGTCTTGAGAGCCCACTGATCGGACACGCCTTCAAGCTTTTCTCTCAGACGCTTTACATGAACATCTACTGTTCTTGAGTCACCGTAGTAATCGAATCCCCAGACTTCATCAAGGAGCTGATCTCTTGTGAAAACCTTGTTAGGATTGCTTGCAAGATGATATATCAGTTCCATTTCCTTCGGAGGGGTATCAATAGTTTCATTATTGACTCTCAGCTCATAATTTGTCAGGTTAATTACAAGCTTATCAAAACTTACTTCCTTTTTAGTTGTCTGTGCTTCAACAACGGGGACCTGATCGTTGACTCTTCTCAGAACAGCCTTTATTCTTGCAACGATCTCCTTTGTTTCAAATGGCTTTACAACATAGTCGTCTGCACCAAGTTCAAGACCAAGCACCTTATCAAACACCTCGCCCTTCGCTGTCAGCATTATGATAGGGGTCTGAGAGGTCTTTCTGATCTCCCTGCAAACCTGCCAGCCGTCAAAGACCGGAAGCATGATATCAAGCATTACAAGATCAGGCTTTTCAGTCTTGAATTTTGTGATAGCCTGACCGCCATCATTTGCAATAACTACCTCATAGCCTTCCTTTTCAATATACAGCCTCAGAAGTTCACAGATATTAATATCGTCATCGACAACCAGTATTTTTCCCATACTCATTTCAATACACACCTTTCTTTCAATTATCATTGCATTATACATCAGGGAAAAACAATATGCTGATCCCCTCTATAACAGAAACCGCCGCAGCACAAGACCACTTTTTTATGATCTTATGCGGCAGATTCAGATAATAAGCAAATGAAATATTTTAAATATGGATTACGCCATATTAAATTATACCACAATTTTTTAAAAATTGATACTCTTTTCCTGAAACTTGACTTCCGGATATATACACCTTCGTTAAGGGTTAATACTATTCAGCATCAGATCTGTCTGCTGTTGAGTATCATCTGACCTCGCGCTTTACAAATATTATTCCTCCGACAAAGCCTGAAACCGCTATATATGCAATACCGGTAATCATTTCGGTAAGGCCGGTTCCTGCCGTCACGCTTTTCTGAACGGTTACAAAGGTATTCATAAGAATATATCCCGAAAGCTTTGACAGCTCAGGACTTGCAAGCGAAGCTATCTGTATGAGCGATGCAATAAGCATCGGTGCTGCTATTGCTGCAGCAACTGCAAAACCGCTCCTTCTGAAAACAGATGTCAGCATCACAAAAACACAGGCGGAAGCTATTATAAGAATAAAATATATAACTGCCATAAAAGCTATTTCTCCTGCCTGAAGTGTTGTAGCAAGCTCTATATGAGGCAATGCCGTTATAGTCCCGGCTGCCAGATAGACAAAAGATATTATCAGAAGTTCAGTTACGGCTGCGGTCAGTTTTGATACAAACAGTTTCACCCTGCTGCAGCCCCTTGCAACAGTATTCTTATAGGTCCCTGCGTTATATTCCGCTGTACTATATGCACATATGCACGGTGCACCGATCAGCCATATCGCACCGTCAGACAGAAATACATTCAGATAAGAAAGAAGATTCTGTGACGGTATCTGTGACAGTGCCTCGTCAAGCATATCTGTTTTCATACCGTACTGATTCATCATAGCATACCACAGAGCAATATTCTGTCCTCTTTCCTGCCAGAAATAATTATATAACAGGGACATACATACACCGAGGGCT
>ONRO01000269.1 GCA_900320235.1 uncultured Eubacteriales bacterium | reverse complement strand
GGATTCTGGAAAACAAAGCTTCTGGATCTTGGAAAAAAGAATAAACTGATTCATTCTCCTCTTCCGAAATCTGCAAAACGCATTTCAAGAACAAGCCTGATTATTGAAAAACCTGATTCAAAAGAAGTGTGGAATATACTATACAAAAAAGAACATAGCATCCAATTTGCTGTAAATATAAAACCAGATACAAATAATTCTTCTGAAGAACCTAAAACAGAGGGAACACTCTTTCCGAACGGTTATAAAACAAATCAGCCTGTTTCAGAAGCCTGCAAGACATTATTAACATTAAAAAACAAAGCAAGGGTCTATATGGAAAATAAGGGCATGAATGCTTTATATATGGCTTTCGGTTTTTTGAATTGGCAGGAAAATGGTGCAGAAGGAGATGAATTGAGATCTCCGTTGGTTCTATTGCCCGTCACTATATCACAGGACAGTATAATATCACCTGTTGTGATCACAAAAACTGACGATGACCCTTTAGGAAATAATGCATTGCAGCAGCGCCTGAAAAAAGATTTTGATATAGAGATACCTGATTTTGATGCTGAAGAAAACTTAAATACATATTTGAAAAAAATACAGAATATATGCAGTTCTCATCATCTCGGCTGGAATGTAGAAATGAATACGGTTCAGATTATGATGGTAAGTTACCTGAAAATGGCCGTATACAACGATATGGAAAAGCATGAGAAAGAAATTTCAACAAACCCTGTTGTAAAAGCTCTTAACGGCTCTTCCGGAGCAGTAAATTACAAGAATATCCCCAAATCAGGATCTATTGACCACGATTCAGCTGATCCTAAAACTGTATATTCTGTTGTGGATGCTGATTCCAGTCAGCAGGATGCCATTGAACTTGCAAAATCTGGCACAAGTTTTGTATTACAGGGACCTCCCGGCACAGGTAAAAGTCAGACCATTACCAATATTATCGCTGAACTACTCGGTCAGGGGAAGAAGGTGCTTTTTGTATCCGAAAAAATGGCAGCTCTTGAAGTAGTGTATAAAAGGCTTTCTACTGCGGGGTTAGGGGATTTTTGTCTGACACTGCATGACCCGGATGCAAAGCGCAAGGATATTATTGATCAGTTAGCTGTATCTGTGAAGCTTGCAGGCAGTAAGGTTGATGCAAGTAAAAAAGCAAGGGAAAATCTTGATCTTTTAATGATCACAAGAAGCAAGCTTGATACATATGTCAAGGAACTCCATACAGAAATAAAACCACTTGGCGAAACTATTTTTCATATCAATGGATACTTGTCTGAGCTTGATGATTATCCGGATATAGATTATGCTCCCGCAGATCCCGAAAAGATCACTTCTCGTCAATTCAATGAAAAGTTGAATATAATAAAGGAGTTTGCTGCAATCATTAAAATAAGCGGCTATCAAAAGAACAATCCGTGGAATGGATGTAACCCGAATAAAGTAACGCACCAATTCAGACAAAAATTTCTCGCTGATGCAGAGGAGCTTTCTGATCTCATGTATTTCGGACTTGAGATCATTGAAGAGATCAGCTCCCTTATTATTTACGGCGAACCGGTAATAGATATTAAGCTTGGAAAAGATATTGAGAAAATCATAGATATTTGTTTAGAAATTCCTGAAGCGCCTTTTAAATGGATAAAGCTTAACTGTAACTCACAGGCCGCGTCAATAGACAATCTTGCGAGTAAAGTCGTTCTAAAAAACGAATCACTTTTCCACAAATCCCAATTTGAGGCTGCTGCTGAATCCCTGATCGATGTAATATCCGGACTGAAAAAAGCAGTTTTAGACGATGATCAGGAAAAATTCAATATCGAAAAGAATGATTTTTCAAATAAATATAAGGTAATGTCTGCTCTCTTAGATGGTAATATCCTGAAACAATGCAATGATGCCAAGTCTGACATTGATTCTGATGTCGGTGTTTATACCCATACTCGTAATAGTATAAAAGAAGCCGAATCCTATCTTGAAACTCTCCAACAAAATGAAGTTGTACTTAATGAGAAAAAACGAATTGCCACCGAACAGGCTGATGCAGCTGAGAATACCAAACTGGAAGCTCAGAAGCTGATAACAAATTATTTTTCAATAAAGATTTTAGATATTGATCGTTTTGAAATTGAAAAAAGATTTGAATGTGACTACAAGGCAGCATGGGAATTTCTTTGTGAAAATTATTCAGCTAACAGAAGTAGCGATTTAAATCTTTGCAAGGTCAGCGATAGCTGTCCGATTACTTTTATAAATCCTGATATCAAAATGGAATACGAACGCTTGATGCACTTAATGAAACAACAAACATCACAGCTTGATATTTTAAAGGATCATAGTGAGGCTGCAGATTCATCAGTCACACTGACATATAAGGAAGCTATTCTCGGTCTTGATATCACTGATATGATGAAAAGATTTTCTTCTGATTATCGCTCAATATTCCGCGCATTTAATTCTCAGTATAGAAAAGACTGTTTGATCATAAAAGAATATTCAAAAACAAATGAAAAGGCTTCTTACAAGTCGATAATTGAACTGCTTGAACTTATAGATGACGCTCAACACAAAAGAAAGCTGTACATAGAGCAGAAAGAATTAGTAGAAAATACGAGTACACAAATAGAAAGATGTCTCGGACAAGGACTTCTTGATATGCTGTCAGATGCAGATGAAAAAAACAATACCTTCAAGAAGCTAAAAGCCATTGAAGAAGATGCAGCTGAAAAATATTATAACTGCCAGAAAGAAATAAACAACACAAATATTAAAATCAAAGCGCTTAAGAAAAAATCCCCGGAAGATTCTTCTGCCATTTTAAAACATCTGAAAACACTGACTTCAATAATTAATATTTTCAAAAGCAATTACAAGAAATCTACTGATAAGCTTATTGATGAAGTAAATACACTATGTAAAAAGATGTCGACTTGTTTGTCAATCCAGATAACTGAGAACAGCAACTTCGATGAAATCAAATCAGAATTATTATCGGTTGCAAAATTAAATGATGCAATAAAAGGTTTGAATGTATTCCCTGAATTTCTTGAATCTGTAATGAACAGAGAAGAAGGACTGATTCTACTTCTGAGAGAAAAAGTACAGCAGCTCAAGGAATGGAATAACGAGTCCGAGCAGGCACTCGATGCGTTTACAGGTCTTTTCAACACAGAAACGAAACAAAGCATCCTGAAAAAACCAATCATTACAATATACAGACATATAAAGCAATGCAGAGAAAATATGGATATGTTGGAGTCGTATGTTGACTATAAAAATGTCTGTGCAGCTATAGTCAAAAACGGTCTGGGGGATTTTCTTTCTGCTGTCATCAAGGATGAACCCGCCGCTGATGATATAGTACCCATTTATCAGAAAAGTTTTTATCATTCATGGCTTGATGCGGTTATCCAAAATAAAAATGAAATCAGCAGCTTTCGCCATGATAAATTTGAAAATACTATAAAGGAATTCAGACGGCTTGATGTCTCTTCCTTGCAAATCTCACAGGATATGCTTAAAGCTTCTTTGATCAAAAGACTGCCGAATCTTGATTTTTCCGGAAATGGAGATGAAGCAGCCATACTTAAACGAGAAATGGCAAAGAAGAGCAGATTCATGCCGATAAGAAAGCTTATAGCTTCGATTCCTATGCTCCTACCATCGCTTAAACCTTGTATGCTGATGTCGCCCCTGTCAGTCAGCACGTATTTCGGTTCATCTGATTATATATTTGATACCGTAATATTTGACGAAGCTTCCCAGATCAGAACTGAGGAATCTATTTGCTCAATAATGAGGGCGAAACAAACCATAATAGCCGGCGACAGCAAACAGCTTCCGCCGACAGACTTTTTCAGCACATCTATCTCTGACTCTGATGAGTATACTGATAATGAAATGGAAGATCTTGGAGCGTATGAATCATTACTGGACGAAGCATCTATCCTTCCTACTCAGACACTACTGTGGCATTACAGAAGTAAACACGAACATCTTATCTCTTTTTCAAACGAAAAAATCTATAAAAATACTCTTATAACATTTCCTTCCTCGATCAGCCGGAAAAAGGATCTCGGAGTTGAATATGTCCATGTTCAGGATGGTGTTTATGACCGCGGTGGGAAAAGCGGAAATGTCAGAGAAGCACAGCGTATTGCAGAACTTTTGCTGGAGCATTTCAAGGAACATCCCGAAAGAAGCATTGGAGTTATTGCTTTCGGCGAAAGACAGCAAAATACAATTGAGAATGAAATAATCCGCCTGCGTCAGGCTCACACTGAATTGGAAAAGTATTTCAAGGACAATATAGATGAACCCTTTTTTGTTCGTAATCTTGAATCTGTACAGGGTGATGAAAGGGATACCATTATATTCAGTATCGGTTACGGGTTTGACTCTAATGGAAAATTCAATATGAACTTCGGACCTCTCAGCCGCGAAGGCGGTGAGCGAAGACTGAATGTAGCCATTACCAGAGCAAGATACAATATAAAGCTTGTGGGTTCAATATTGCCTCTGGATATTAAGCTGGACAGGATCTCCGCTATGGGTCCTCAGCTTCTTAAGGAGTATATTGAATTTGCAATAAAAGGTTCTGCTGCCATGAATACTAAAACAAAAGGGTCCGAAGCCGCAATATATGATCATACCTTTGAAAAAACAGTTTACGACTTTCTTGTTTCACAGGGATATAATGTTTCATATCATCTTGGCTGTTCAGATTATAAGCTTGATATGGCTGTCACTGATCCCGAAGACACCGGCAGATTTATCCTTGGTATTGAATGTGACGGCGAAATGTACAGGTCTGCCAGAACAGCCCGTGAACGTGATCGTTTGAGAAATACAGTACTCGAAAAAATGGGGTGGAATATTTATCATGTGTGGTCAACAGACTGGATAAAGGATCCCATTAATGAGAAAAAACGTTTGCTGAATGCCGTAAAAAATGCCGCTGACATGAAAATGACAAAGACGGTTTCAACAGATAATCCGGTAAAAACGGTGTCATTCTTGAAAATAAGTCAGAAAACAGAGGTTGAAAAAGAATATGATCTGTACAAAAAGTTCCGTTCGGATTATTATGGAAGAGAGCCTGCGGAAATACCTTCGACAGATTATATTACTATTCTCACAAAGATACTGAAAGATGGCTACGGAAGCAGGCTGAGAGATAATCTGATAAGAGATGCCGGAAGACTTGGATATGGCTGGAGTCGACTGGGACCTATCAGAAAAAAATACTTTAACGCTGCCCTGACTCAGATGGAAAAACGGCATATCATTGAAATCGTTGATGATGAGGTAAAACTAATAAAAAAATAAGAAATATTTGAAAGCTAAATAACGTGAACCGTGTTTTGTTATTACCAACGTAAAAGCATAGAAATATTATACGAGGAGTGTCAGATTATGTTTACAAATTATTCTTTTGATGTTAT
>ONRO01000268.1 GCA_900320235.1 uncultured Eubacteriales bacterium | reverse complement strand
GCTGCCGGTTGTTAAAGTGTTTGTATTTCTGAAAATTTATGATATAATATTTTTACATTAATAAAAAAAGAAGGAATGTCTATTGAAAAAATCTAAATTTTCTTATTCGACAACTCACCTGATAATGCTGAGCTTTCTTATCGGCATTATTATAGGAAGCATTCTGCTTTCGCTTCCTATCAGCTCTGCAAGCGGAAAGTCCGTTCCATATATTGATGCTTTGTTTACCGCTACAACTTCAATTTGTGTTACAGGTCTTGTCACTTTGCCGACCGTTTCAACATGGAGTATCTTTGGTCAGATTATTATTCTGCTTCTGATACAGATTGGCGGACTTGGTATTATTACAATAATGTCTGCTATCCTCATCAGCTTTAACCGCAGACTTGGTCTGAAAAGCAGACTGCTGATACATGATGCCTTTAATCTTAATTCTCTTTCAGGTATAGTCATCTTTTTGAAAAAGGTCGTTATCGGGACTTTTATTGTTGAGGGTATCGGGGCATTAATGTATATGACTGTTTTTATTCCGCAGTATGGTCCAAGAGGAATCTGGATTTCTGTTTTCAATGCAGTTTCTGCTTTTTGCAATGCCGGTATTGATATTATGTCGGAAAACAGCCTTTGTGATTATTCTCTTAATCCTATTGTCAATTTCACCACAAGCATGCTTGTTATTCTCGGCGGTATAGGATACATAGTCTGGTGGGATGTCATAAGGGTAAGTAAAAATATCCGGAGTCAGAAACTAAAATGCTTTTCTAATCTGACTCTTCACAGCAAAATTGCAATTACTTCTACTGTTTTCCTGCTACTTTCCGGTACTGTACTTTTCCTGATTTTTGAATTCAATAATCCTCAGACAATTAAAAATCTCTCATGGTATGACAAGCTTCAGGTTTCTTTTTTCCAGTCAATGACAACTCGGACAGCAGGATTTGCTTCTGTTCCGCAAACTGATCTGACTAACGCTTCTTCTGTGGTTTCACTACTTCTTATGTTTATCGGCGGTTCTCCTGTCGGCACCGCAGGCGGTGTGAAAACTGTTACTATTGCTATCGTTCTTTTTGCTGCTCTGGCTGCTATTAAAAATGAGAATGAGCTTTCATTATTCAGAAGAAGAATCTCCAAAGAAGCTATCAGCAAGGCTGTTGCAGTAATTTCAGTGTCCTTTATGATCATGTTTATATCAACTGTTCTGCTATCTGCTGTAACTGATGCTCAGATTCTTGATGTTGCATATGAAACCGTCAGCGCTACTGCTACTGTCGGACTAACAAGAGATCTGACACCTTCGCTGAATATCTGGGGAAAGATAATCATTATCGTTACTATGTATCTTGGTCGTGTCGGACCTATTTCACTGCTTGTTGCCTTTAATATTAAAAAGGAAAAGAAAAATATTATCAAAGATCCGATCGAAAAAATCAATGTCGGATAATTATGAAATGAAAGGATGCTATTATGAGTAATAAAAAAACATACGCTGTTTTTGGTCTCGGCAGATATGGTTGTGCTGTTGCAAGGGAGCTTTCTGCAAACGGTGCTGAGGTTCTTGCTGTCGATATCGATGAAGAAAAAGTTAATAATGCTGTCAGTTCGGTTCCTTACTGCAAATGTGCTGATGTTACTGATCCCGAAACAATAAAACAGCTTGGCATTTCTAATGTTGACGTTGTAATTATTTCTATGGCTACCAACCTTGAGGCAAGCGTTATGGCAACTATGCTATGCAAGGAAGTCGGTGTGAAAACCGTTATTGCAAAATGTTCAAGCGAAATGAATTGCAAAATTCTTGAAAAGGTCGGTGCAGACCGTGTGGTATTCCCTGAAAGTGAATCAGGTATCCGTCTTGCTAAAAATCTGATGAGCTCAGGTTTTGTTGATATTTTAGATATATCCGGAGAAGTTTCTATGGTCGAGCTTGAGGTAAGGCCTGAATGGGATAATAAAAACCTTCTTGAGCTTAACCTCAGAAAAAAATACTCTATCAATATCGTTGCTATCATCGAAAATGATAAGGTTATTGTAAATATCGACCCTGAAAAAAAGCTTAATAAAAATATGAGCATGATAGTTATTGCTGATACTTCCAAGCTTGCTAAGCTCAGATGATCTGATTCAGCTTATTTCTGTATTTTTCATTTTTTCAGAATCTTGTTCTGATATATGCTCTTATCTTCCGTAACTATTCCTATATTAAAAGCAGCCGTTTTTTATCCGGCTGCTTTTATCTTATATTACAGTATTTTCACTTTTCCTATGCTCTGCTGCTGTCCGGCTGATAATGCTTTATTATGAAATATGGCTTTTTCTTATTCTGAAATAGCATAAACAGAACAGATATATGATTATTGCTGAAATAATTATACTTACCATTCCGGGGTCAATAATTCTTATATTTGTCGGTATTATTTCGTCACGGCTGTTTTCAAAGATGATTGCTGTTCTGTCTGATAATCTGCCGGATACGCTCCTTTTCTTTTCAGGATCGGACCCATTTATAATTACTTCTGTTGTATAACCATTCTGGTCACCTGTTTCCACAATCTGATAATTCATGCACGTTGAAACATCTTTAATTATTATCATCTCATCATGTCTGAGTCTGAAATATGATATGCCATTTTCATCAAACTGAATCGTATTCTTTGACACTGTCCCATCTGAGAGCTTTTTCTCACAGGTCATATTTCCGCTCAAGGGCTTATTATCAACGCTGCTTGTTAATCTTATTCTGAAATCAAAATACTCCGACTTACTGCCGAATCTTCCGCTGACCTTTTTCGCAATTGTCAGATCACTCACTGATCTGATATTTGTCACGCTGCCTCCTGAATATGTCATTTCGTTCAGCCTGTATCCGTTTTTATCTCTGTATACTGTATCGAAACCATCAGCAGACTGCTCTTTTATATAGTACAGCCAGTCCTCTCCGGCGACTGTTTTTTTCTTTAGCCCGTATATTTTCATTTCTGCTCCGTCCCAGCTTACATCATCAGCATTTTCTTCCGGAATTGTTCTTAAAGAGTCACTTCTGAGATAATATTCTCTTTTGAAACTGACATCTGTTATTCCCTGTCTGTTTTTTCGCTTCAAAGTAAAACTTATTTCAGTATCATCAGGCCAGTTATTATTCTTCGTTCCCTGCCATTTTTTTGTAACGGAAAATGTTGTAACTGACGGACTGTTTATTATAGTTCCCTGATCTTCGGCATATTCCTGAACTGAGCTGAAATTTGACGGCTTACATTCCTGTTCCTTGACTATATATGTCAGCAGCGCTCCGCTGCCGTCATATGCGGGCAGATCTCTGAAG
>ONRO01000263.1 GCA_900320235.1 uncultured Eubacteriales bacterium | reverse complement strand
TTTGCAGGAGGGCGCAGTTAAAGAAGATATTGATACTCTGTTCATGGGATTTACAGAGGCAGAGGCTGTCAAGCTTTTCGCAAATACATATTTAGCACTCAGGGTAAGCTATTTTAATGAGCTTGATACCTATGCGGAAATGAAGGGACTTGACACACAGCAGATCATCAACGGCGTTTGTCTTGATCCGAGAATAGGTACACATTATAACAATCCTTCCTTCGGTTACGGCGGATATTGTCTTCCGAAGGATACAAAGCAGCTGCTTGCCAACTATCAGGATGTTCCTCAGAATCTTATCGAAGCAATCGTTGAGAGCAACAGGACTCGTAAGGATTTTGTTGCAGATCGTATTCTCAGAATTGCCGGTTACTATGATTATTTCAACCGTGGGGATTTTAATGCTCAGACCGAGAAGCAATGCGTTATCGGTGTGTACAGACTGACAATGAAGTCGAATTCAGATAACTTCCGTCAGAGCTCAATACAGGGCGTTATGAAGCGTATAAAAGCAAAGGGAGCAACAGTTATTATATATGAACCCACGCTTGAAAATGGCAGTACGTTCTTCGGCTCTCTTGTTATTAACGATATAGAGAAATTTAAGAATGGCTGCGATGCGATTATCGCAAACAGATATGATACTGCTCTCGATGATGTGCAGGAGAAGGTTTATACAAGGGATTTGTTTAGGAGAGATTGATTCATGTTATATAGAGCCATTAAGAGGATATTCGATATTGTGAGTTCTCTATGCATGGTTTTAATCTTATCTCCAGTGTTTGTTTTGATAGCAATACTGGTCAAGGGTGAAGATGGCGGAAATGTGTTTTACAAACATCAAAGAATCGGAATGAATGGAAAGAAGATAGGAATATATAAATTTCGTTCTATGAAGTTAAACGCAGATAAGCTTTAAGATATGCTCACAGCAGAACAATTAGAGGAGTATCAAAGAGAGTTCAAGATAGATAATGATCCCAGGGTAACAAAAATCGGCGATTTTCTGAGACGATCCAGCCTTGATGAGTTGCCACAATTGATAAATATCATCAAAGGTGATCTTAGCGTTATTGGACCTCGCCCTGTTATTGAACAGGAGCTTTCAAGGTATGAGGGTTCAGATAGAGAAAAATTCCTTTCAGTAAAGCCAGGTCTGACTGGTTATTGGCAAGCATATGCAAGAAATAATGCTACATATGAAAGTGGAAAGCGTCAAAGAATGGAGCTTTATTATGTTGACCATGCGAGTGTATGGCTTGATATAAAAATTCTATTCAGAACGGTTTAATCTGTTTTGAAAAAAGACGGAGCAAAGTAAACTTAGTTGGAGGAAATGTATGAATTACATTATAGCCGGTGGTTCCGGTTTTATCGGAACACATTTGATTCATTTATTAAACGAAACAAAGAAACCAGAAGATAAAATATACGATCTTGATATCGTAATGCCTGGTGAAGAGGGTGTTGTTCCGGGAATTGTTGAGAAGAACAATGGAGTAGAGTACATCAGATTGGATGTAAGAAAGCCCATAGAGTTTGATTTTACACCTACCGAGAACGATATTATCTTTAACCTTGCTGCTGTTCATCGTACTCCCGGACATCCCGATTATGAATATTTTGAAACTAACATTCGTGGGGCAGAGAATGTGACTGCTTTTGCAGAAAAGCATAATATACACAAAATCCTGTTTACAAGCTCAATAGCTCCTTATGGTGCTGCCGAAGACATTAAAACAGAGGATACACTGCCTACACCTAATACGCCTTATGGTATCAGCAAGCTTGTAGCTGAAAAGATTCATGAAAAATGGCAGGCCGCAGATAAGAATAAAAGGGAACTCACAATTGTTCGACCCGGTATTGTATACGGAAAAGGCGAACATGGCAACATGACACGTCTCTACAAAGGTCAGAAGAAAAGGTACTTTTTCTATGCCGGACGTAAGGATACGATAAAGGCTTGTATTTATGTAAAGGAACTTGTTCGTTTCTTCAAATACAGAATGATTGATAATGATTTTGTGGGTGTTGATATATTTAACTGTACATTTGAGCCGGCATATAACATACAACAGATTTGTGAAACAATGCAGAAGGCAACTGATATGAAACGTCATATTATGCTTGTTCCGTCATGGATACTGATGCCCGCTGCGTATATTCTCGGACCAATTGGCGGTAAAAAAGTCGGAATCCATCCTGCAAGAGTAAAGAAACTGATGGTATCAACGAATATCTGTGGAAAAAAGCTTGCTGATAGTGATTACAAGTTCCACTATTCGTTTGAAGATACTTTCAAAGATTGGTTTGAGGATTGTGGCAATAAATGTCTTGAGTGAAAATAAATTCAGGAGGATATATGAAAAAAATACTTATTATTTCAAATTTGATATCCTATACTTATAATTTCAGAAAAGAAATAATCCAGGCATTGATATCAAACGATTGTGAAGTTACTGTATTAGCCGATAATGATGATGATGCTAAGGCTGGGTTGCTTAGGAATATGGGGTGTACCCTTATAAATATTCCATTTAACGGCAAAGGAACCAGCATAAAACAAGATTCCAAGGTGCTTTTTTCATATATAAAATATATAAAAAAATTACATCCTGATATGATCTTCACCTATACAATAAAGCCTAATCTTTATGGCGGGATCGCCGCCAAGCTCAGACGTGCCAGGTACGTTCCCATGATTACCGGATTGGGTGAGGTTGAAAAAAAAGGAAAGCTTCAGGGATTACTTCTGGGATTGCATCGTTTTGTAATGCCATATGCAGTATGTGTTTTCTTTCAGAATCAGGATAATATAAGTTTTTTTAATAGACATAAGATAAAGACTAAAAGAAAAGTTCTTATCCCTGGATCAGGAATAAACCTTGATGAGCACCATTATGAAGAATATCCTCAGGAGTCCGGACATACTGATTTTGCATTTATAGGCAGATTAACTCCGGCAAAAGGGATTGAACAGTATCTTGATGCTGCTGAATACTATCACCGTAAGGATGATAGTATTCGATTTCATGTTGCAGGCAAATGCGATGAACAATATCATGAAAGAATAAACCGTTTGAATGATTCAGGGGTAATTGTTTATCATGGGTTACTAAGTGATACTTCAGATCTTTATAAGATGATCCATTGTCTTGTTCTTCCTACCTATCATCCGGAGGGTATATCTAATGTTCTGCTTGAAGCAGCAGCTTGCGGAAGACCTGCCATATGTACATCCAGGACAGGATGCAAGGAAGTAATTACAGACAAAGTCAACGGTTTATATTGTAAAGAAAAAGACAGTGAAGATCTGATAAGAGTGATTGATGCATTTTGTTCTCTGTCTTATGAAAAAAAGAAGGAAATGGGCAAAAACGGCAGAAAAAAGGTAGAAAAAGAATTTAGCAGAAAACTTGTAATAGAACAATATTTGAAGGTTTTGGAGGAAATAAAATGAGCGAACCAATCAGAGTACTTCAATTTGTCACATTAATGAATCGGAATGGTCTTGAAAACAGACTTATGGATATATATAGGAATATTGACCGCGATATAATACAGTTTGATTTTGTATCAAACAGGAATTATGACGGACAATTTGATGATGAAATACGTTCGCTTGGTGGAAAAGTATATCATATGTATCAGATAACACCAAAGAATTTTTTCAAATACCTTAAACAGCTGGATGATTTTTTTACGGAGCATCCGGAGTATAAGATAGTCCATGCACATTTGAATACATTAAGTACCTGGCCGCTTCGTGCCGCAAAAAAAGCAGGTGTTCCTGTCAGGATTGCTCATAGCCGTAATGCCAGCATGGACTTTAATATTAAGGCTTTGTATAAATCTTTTTCAAGACTTTTCATTAACGGCGTAGTTACTGACAGATTCGCTTGTTCGAGATCCGCGGGAGCATGGCTTTTCGGAGAAAAACACATTGATGACGAGACTTTTAATGTAATACCAAATTCAATACAGCTGGATAAATTCCATTTCAAGGATGAGATACGTGACAGAATGAGGAAAGAACTGGGAATGCAGGAAAATGAAATGGCAGTTGTAGATGTTGCCAGATTTGCAAAACAAAAAAATCATCCATATCTGCTGAAGGTATTCTCTGAGATCCACAAAATGAGACCTGAAAGTAAACTTTATCTTGTAGGTATCGGAGATCTGGAGCAGGAAATAAAAAATGAAGCAGAAAAAATTGGAATAGCAGATTCCGTTGTTTTTGTAGGGTCGAGATCTGATATATACGATGTGCTTCAGGCAATGGATGTATTTTTATTTCCGTCATTTTATGAAGGATTCGGCACAGTTATCGTTGAGGCACAGTGTTCGTATCTGCCGCTGATTGCAAGTGATACGATTCCTCACGAAACAAAGCTTTGCGACAGCGTGGAATTCATGTCTATCAAAGCTGACCCGAAGAAATGGGCAATGCGTGCGATAGAGCTTTATGAAAAAACGAAGCGTATTGATAATTGTGATCTTATCAAAGAAAAAGGCTATGATATACGTGATACATATACCTGGATGCAGAACTTTTATCTTGATAAGCTTAAAAGTATTACTTAAGGGATGATTATCTTATGAGTTTAGGAAAGATCAGACGTTTATTGTCATTAAGAAGCTCAAAAAAATATATTGAATATCTTAGAAAATGTGGTTCATCGATAGGTAAGGAAACGGTGTTCCTCAGTCCTGTACATACTGATTTTGACACGGGGCGTGCGCGATATATTTCTATAGCAGACAACTGCATAATCTGTTCAGGAGTTTCAATTATTGCACACGATTATAGTTGGAAAATACTGGAAAAATCACATTCAAAGGTTTTACCAAGCGGAGGTATGCCTATAAAAATTGGAAATAATGTGTTTGTGGGTGTGAATTCAACAATTTTAGGGAATGTTGAGATAGGGGATAATGTTATTATTGCGGCAGGTTCGGTTGTTTGCAGATCGCTGCCTTCTAACACTGTCTGTGCGGGTAATCCGGCAAAAGTTGTGAAAACACTTGATGATTATTATAAAAAAAGAGAGGCATCTGTACTGGCAGATGCAATAAATAATGCACGTTATATTTACGAAAAAACAGGAAGAGCTCCGACAATGGAAGAAATGAGAAATTTTATTGTATTATTCATGCCAAGAACAGAGGAAAACTTCAGGAAATATGTTTATTCCTATAATTGTGTTGGCGGAGATGTGAATGATTATGCGGAAATGATACGAATGACTGAACCTCTCTATCCCGATCTTGAAACTTTTTTACGTAAGGAAGTTATCGACCGGGAATAATGGGATGCATTTTTTTATTATAAAATGTCTATCAGGAGGATAAAATGATAAATTTTATCATTACATTTATTAATATTATAGCTTTTTATTTTAATCCCATAGTGGGAATGATTATTGAATATTTAGTGTTAGCGTATATTCTGTTTTTTAAAAAAAAGAGTTTGGTTGAGCGTTTATTAGAGTGCATTATTTATTCTGTACCGTTTTACTATTATAGTTTCTCAGGTAACGTACAGCGATTGTCGCCAAGTATAATACTCCTTATTATACTTTTGCTGGTATTGATCTCAAAATCTATGAGAAAAAAACTAAAATTGACATATAACAGGATTTTTTTGCTGCTTTCGGTGTTTCTGATAACTATTTTGTATTCAATAAATGTATACTATTCATCTGAAACCCCTCAGCTTATTATTGATACATATCAGCTTATCGTAGAAATATGGCTTATTGTAGTGATTCGTTTGCTTTCGGAAGAATCTCTTCTAAAAAGCAGCATTGAAGATCTGGTAAATAAATACTTTATGGGATTATTGGCTGTTGCAGCGAGTATATACCTTCAGTTTGCGCTGTACAGATATTTAGGTCTTCAGGTGGGATTTTTGTTTGTCTGGGGACAGGGCTCGAGAATTATCTTTAACTCAATTTATATTGCTAAGAGTATATTGTCACTTTATCTATCGGTGGGTATGACCTATTATTTTATAAAGTTGTTTGATAAGGTGACAATAAAAAGATTATTTATTATTGTTTTTATCGGCGGTGCGGTGCTTATAAATAATTCACGTACGGGAATTATGTGTTTTATGGTAATTGCGCTTGTTTACGCTTTTGTACATATCCGTAAAATTGGCAGAAATGTGTTGCTGATACCGTTTGCAGTGTTGGGAATCTTTGCATTGGTATATGTTATAAATACTATGCTTTCAACAAGGTCTGGACTTACAGATTTTTCAGATGATAATGGAAGAATAGATTTGATTCTGAATGCGATAAGACATATAAAGAATTACATATTAACTGGTATCGGTGGAAGTGAAGTGGATTATTTGCGCGTTTTTGGTGATCCCACACCTATACATAATTTTGTTATTCAGTATATGCTGCAGTTCGGTGTGGTATCAGGTTTGTTGATTACGATTATATATTTTGTTCCGTTTTTAAGAAGCTCAGGAATATACAAGTTTCTGACGGGAATTATTGTTTTAGGCGGTATGCTTTTTGCTAACTGGCATAATGCATTGTTTCTTTTTCCACTGATGATACTTTCTATCATAAAAACATCAGACGAACAATATTCTAAAGAAAAGAGCGCTGTCAATGAAGAAAAGTGATATAAAAAAGCTGATAACCTATGATTTTGAAAGATATAGCGATTATCATAAAACAAAGAATAAGAGTATATTTCTGATGGCTCATCCGGGAGCAGATCTGACAAAATGCTACAGGTGGCTTCAGTATTATAAAGAAAAAAACCGCCTTATGGCATTGATTTTAAGAATAATTTATCATAGAAAATGCATCAGATACAGCTGCGAAATTCCATCAAGAATAAACATCGGTAAGGGTTTTTGTCTTCCACACCCGATAGGTGTGGTTATCAATTCTCAGGTCTGTATTGGCTCCGATGTGACAGTACTTGCAAATGTGGTAATAGGAAAGACTGAAAAGGGCGAACCTGTTATAGGGAATAATGTTTATATTGGGACAAATGCTATTATAATAGGTCCAGTAAGGATCGGGGATAATGCTGTGATAGGTGCAGGTGCTGTAGTAACACATGATGTTCCTGACGGCGCAACAGTAGTCGGAAACCCGGCAAGAATTATCAAAAGGATGAATGATAATGTTTGATAAATTGTATGCTCTGGATGATAAGATACAAAAAAAATCTAAAAACTGTTTTATAAAAAAATGTATGCATAAACTGATGAATTTATTGGCAGACGCATTGCTCTTTACTAAAGGAAAACTGCCGGAGAAGGGAATATATGATGGCCCGGCAAGGACAGAACGGATTGTAATATCGCTGACGTCGTTTCCTGAAAGAATACCGACAATTCATTATTGTATCAGTTCACTGCTGACTCAGACCTATAAACCTGACCGAATTATTCTATGGCTTGCAAATGAACAGTTTCCGGAACAGGAGGCATCGCTGCCGGAGAAACTGCTCAGATTGAAGGAATATGGTCTTGAGATTAAATTTTGTGATGATATACGTTCCCATAAGAAGTATTATTATGCTATGCAGGAAGAAAAAAATGCCTGCATAGTGATTTTTGATGATGATATACCATATCCTGAAAATGCACTTGAATTACTTATAGGACTTCACAAGAAATATCCGGAAGCAATATGCTGCAACCGGGCTCATCTGATGAAGATAGAAAACGGAGTTATATCTGACTATAGTGAATGGGAATTTAATTATTCCGGGTCAAAGGAAATAGATATGCTGCTTTGTCCTACAGGAGTCGGAGGGGTGCTGTATCCGCCAGAATCACTGGATGAAAATGTATTTTGTAAAGAGGATATTTTAAAACTATGTCTGTATGCAGATGATTTATGGCTTAAAGTAATGGGGCTGAGAAACGGATACCCGACTGCATTGACCAGACATTTCCCAGGCAGGCTTTTTGTATTGCCCAAAAGCCAGAAGAAAGCTCTGAATAAAGGAAATGTAGCAGGTAATCAGAACGATACCCAACTTAAAGCAATACTTGAAAAGTATCCGATTAAAATGTGAGGAGAAAGCTGTGAAGGAAAAATCATTTTTAAAGCATTTTATGGTGATAGGCGGCGGCACATTGCTGAATATGATCGTGGGTTTTATAACAACGCCTATTATCACAAGAATAGTGGGTACTGATGAGTATGGTCAGTATTCAATTTTTACAATGTATACCAGTATAGCACTAATGGTGTTGTGTATGGGTCTGGACCAGGCTCTGATACGTTTTTATTATCACGATACATCCACTGATTATCAGAAAACAATTCTTAAAAAGTGCTGGCAGCTTCCGGTAATTATCTGTATAACACTGGGATTAATACTTAACCTGCTTTGCTATACGGGAATTGTGCAGATGGAATTTGATAATTTCGTTGTGACAATGATGACTGTATGTGTGCTGTTTCAGATATTAAACCGTCTTGATCTTATATTGCTAAGAGTATCATATAAAACAAATCTGTATTCTATGCTTCAAGTAGGCTATAAAGTCGGCTTTGCGGGTCTGGTCCTGATAGGAGCATTTGTTTTCAGACAGAATTATTTTTATATAATGGTAGTCGCTACTGTTATAAGTTATATTGGAGTAACAGTGGCAGGAATACTTGCTCAGAAAAACCTGTGGAATTTCTGGAATATCAAGGAAAAGCATGAAATAAATAATAAGGAACTGTATATGTATGCTTTTCCATTTATTATTTCGATGGGAATAACTACATTTTTTCAGGCAATAGATAAGATCTCGCTGAATTATTACTGTACATACAGTGATGTAGGCATATATTCCAGTGCGATGACACTTGTTCATATATTTGCAATTATCCAGACAACCTTCAATGCATTATGGGCACCAATGGCAACTGAACATTATGAGAAAGCTCCTGATGATAAAGAATTCCA
>ONRO01000262.1 GCA_900320235.1 uncultured Eubacteriales bacterium | reverse complement strand
GTTTTGTGAATATAGATAAAAATGACAACTAACCATTGAAAACGGTCGTATCGTATGATATTATTATTACAGTGGTAGACGAATGTGCAGATTGTGGAAACAATTCTGTCTATTTTGTCACCGGAAGGCACAATGTGCACGAAATAATTTAACAGAAAGAGGGATCATTACAATGGTTAGTAAAACTAAAAGAGTTCTTGCTATGATTCTTACTGGAATGATGGCAGCAGCTGCTCTTACAGGATGTCAGGAAAAAACAAATACCCAGCAGAGCAGTTCAGGCGGCACAGCTTCAACAGCTTCAACAGCAGAAGACAATTCAGATGAAGGCAGTGCTTCTGCAGCAGCAGGAGATGCTGTTGATGTTTACAGTGAAGAGATGACAAAGAACATCAAGGCTAAGATGAAGGAAGAGGCAGCAGCTAACGGCGGCACAATCGAGCTGAAGGTTTGGTGTGCAAGTGCTGACCTTAAATTTGAAAAGACTCTTATCGAGGAATTCAAAGAGAAGTATAAGAGCGATGACGGTTCATATGAATTCAAGATCAAGGCAAGCGGCGCTATCGGTGAGCCTGATGCGGGCGGAAAGATCATCGAGTCACCTAAGGATGGTGCTGACGTATTCAACTTTGCAGATGACCAGCTTTCTTCACTTGTTGAAGCAAAGGCAATCGCACCTGTAATTGAGATTTATAATAAGAATATCGCAGCTAACAATACAAAGGAAACAGCAGCAGCTTGTACAATCGACGGTACACCCTATGCTTTCCCGAAAACATCAGATAACGGTTATTTCCTCTATTATGATAAGAGAGTATATAAGGATGACAGCGCAGTTGCAAGTCTTGACGATATGATCAAGACAGCTAAGGATGCTGGCAAGAATGTATACTTCAACCTTGGCAATGCATGGTATAATGCTGCATTCTTCTTCTCAGCAGGCGTTGAGATCAAGTATGAAAACGGTAAGCAGACAACAACCTTCAATACCAATGAAGGTCTTAACGCTGCAAAGGCAATGTGCCATATCTGCGAGAATGCAGGCGCAGGCTTCCAGGGCGTAGACGGCGGTTCAGGCGATAACACAGCAGTTGAGAAGGGCTTCAAGGACGGCTCACTCGCAGCAGCTGTTATCGGTACATGGGAAGGCCCGGCTATCAAGGCAGCAATCGGTGAGGAAAATGTCGGCGCAGCAAAACTCCCGACAGCTCTTATCGGCGACAAGCAGGTACAGCTCGAATCCTTCGGCGGTTACAAGCTTATCGGTGTTAACCAGTTCACAAAATATCCTGTAACATCACAGACACTTGCATATTTCCTCGGCAACACAGATTCACAGCTCAAGAGATATGCAAAGAGAGGTCTTATCCCGACTTCTAATGAGGCACTCAAGGATGCAAAGGTTCAGGCAGATCCGGCAAAGAAGGCTATCGAAGATCAGACACCGTTCTCACATGGACAGGGCTCATCTGTTGGTGGTAAATACTGGGCTGTAAAAGGTATCCCCGGAATGGGTTCAGATATCTATAACAAGAAGGGTAAGATAAGCGATGCAGAGCTTACAAAGAGCCTTTCAGAGATCCAGGAGCAGATCGACAACTAATAATTAATTGATGAATGCGCTGTATGAGCAGCCTGTGTCGATGAACCGGGCTGCTCATATCAGATAAAGCAACTAAAACCAATGCAAAGGAGTTGTATATGAATGGATTTTCTTGACTACGTCCAGATGACCAGAGGTCAGAAAATCGCCTATAATATAAAAAGCTTCTTTACAGGTATTCCGGGTGCAATAGCAGGATTTTTTGCAGCGATAGGAAGACTATTTAAGAAGTTGTTTACAACAATAGGCAAAGGCTTTAAAGGCTACGGAAGCAGATTCGTTAAAGGTGACATAGGCACAAAGCTTTCATATGTGATCATGGGTGCAGGTAGTATGCTTCATGGTCAGATAGGAAAGGGTCTGTGTTTTCTCGCAGCAGAGATCGCTTACATCTACTTTATGATGTCATTCGGTCTGAGCTATATTTCAAAAATTTACAGTACAGGCGTACAGGTAGATGAAAACACTATCGTAGACGGTGTTATCGGTAAAGAGCCTCCGAACTATGAGGTTGATGCACTGTTCGGCGCACGTCAGGTAACAAACCTTGATACACTCGATGACTCGAACAAAGTACTCCTTTTCTTCGTACTTACTGTTCTTGTATGTATCGCATTTTTCGCAATATATATCACAAACACAAAGAGTGCCTATGCTTCACAGGAAATCAAGGCATCAGGCAAAAAGCCGATAGGCTTTGTTGAAGAAATGAAAATGTTCCTTGATGAACGTTTCCATGTTACTCTTCTCATTATCCCGGTAGTAGGTCTTCTTACATTTACCGTGCTTCCGATCATATTCACCATATTCATGGCGTTTACAAACTATGATAAAGCACATCAGCCTCCTGGAAATATGTACTGGTGGGTAGG
>ONRO01000279.1 GCA_900320235.1 uncultured Eubacteriales bacterium | reverse complement strand
TGCTTTCACTTACAAGTGTTTTCGATCCGGACACTGAAAAAGACAGCTATGCAGCCGCAGTGGAAAGCGAAGTCTTTTTCCTGTCGGATAATATTGAACTCAGCGAGCCGATAGAATGTGACTGGGGAATGAGCTATGATCTTATTGACATGGACGATGAAAATATCAATTCTGTGTGCATTGTCCTGAATTCAAGCGATGATGTTTCACTGCTTGCGGTGAATTCAGATATGTCACGGCTTCCCGTGACTGTCCATACTAACGACAGCAATACTCTTGAAGCTGCCCTTCGTTATTTCACCGGCAGACTTATCGTTGACAGCCGATGTGCAATAGAGCGCAGCGAACTTGATGCCCTCTGTGAAAAATACGGAGCGATCGTTTACTGATAACGTCAGGTACTGTCAGAAATATAAATCAAAACCGGAACAAGCTGTACAGGATTTTGCCTGATTCCGGTTAAAGAGGTGTTATGAATGAAAAACAAGCCGCTGTTGATGTCCGCTTTGGTTTTCGGCGGTATCGGTCTGATAATATTAATTCTCGGCGCAGTTTTCTATATGGACGGAAACAATGATTTTTACGAAAGCGTTGCCGGATTTTTCGGAATGGCAAAAAGCAAGGTTTCAACATCAACCTTCTGCCAGTTCGGAATAGTCTTTGAGCTTGCAGCATTCGTACTTGGCTACCGTTCCCTGAAAGACGAATCCGACAACTGATATACATTATACAAAGCTTTAATAAAAAGCTCCGTCACAGACATATTTCAGTCTGTGACGGAGCAGTTTTTTTATCTTTGTTATTTAAAGTATGAAAAATTAAATTCTTATCCGGAATATCAGATTTTTACGATACTGTATTATCTTCAGATCTGTCCGCCCTGAAGCCTATTCATATAGTCATAATTGTATTTTTCGTACTGATTGAATTTTGCAAAGATATCATCAAGAGTAACAGATGCATCAGCATCATATCCGGGGTTCTTATTCATAAAAGCAATTGTAAGCGGATCAGAGAATTTGTAATTATATCTTCCGACGATCTCGTTTACATCAAGCTGCTGAATATTCTTATAATGCAGTCCGTGAACCATGTTTTCAACACTCCACAACGGTTTGTCGTCTTCAAGATAATAATTTTGTGCAAAGCTTTCAAGCGATATACCTTCTTTGAATATCAGATAACCATATTCCGAAGTCTCACAGACCTCTTTTGTCTTTGTTTCAGGCATAGCTTCGTAAAAGTTATCATTAAATGACTCCTGCCATGTATTTGTGATGAATTTTACATTGTCATCGGAAAAACTGGTATATTTCAGTTCATTGCCGCTGCCGTCAAAGATCCTGTAATTCAGCAAACCGTTATCCTCTACAATAAAGACAGCTTCTTCTTTGACATTATTCTTTCCACCATAGGAAGAAATCTTTACCTTGGTCTGATTATCAGAAAGCTTCTCTAATGTTTCAAAATAGCATTTTGTAAGACCGTCACCAAAAAGATAGATCAGATTTGTCTTTTCAGTTGAAACAAATCCCACCGGACTGATAGTGTTATCATCCTCAACGTCATAGATGGTTATTGACTTCATATCAGATGCTCTTGTTACAAGTTCATAGGCTCCGTCTCCGTCTACATCAGTAATAACGTGTCCGCCTGTATTATTTTTGTATTTATCAAGAGAATATATATTTTCATACATCTGCTTTTCGCTTATCTTCCCTGCTCTGAAATCAGCTATTGCAGCCTCTGCAATTTCCTTATCAGAGACGGGTTTACTTTCTTCCTTGCTGCTTTCCTCTGCAGAAGCCTGGCTGCTTTCTTCCGTACTGCTCTGTTCTGAACTGCTTTCTTCAGATTCCCCGGCAGCAGAACTTTCAGCAGCTTCTGAACTTTCCTGAATATCAGACTGCTGACTTTCCCCGGATTCCTGAACGCTGCTTTGCTGAGATTCCTGAACGCTGCTCTGATCCTTCTGCGGCTCTGATTTATTATTACAGCCGGAAAGCCCCACAGATGCAAGCATAGCAGCACAAAGCAACACTGCAGTGAAATTCTTTTGTAATTTCATATATCTCACCTCATATTTTTTTAAAGCCCGGGTCAATAACAACTCAGGCAAGATATTTCCTGATTATCTCAAAATGACCATACGGTTTTCTTGTATCTGTACTTTCGTCTTTTTCGACATCTGCAAGAAGCTTTCTGAGCAATTCCTTATCTGCGCTTCCCTTGTACTTACTGTCCTTGATAACAAGACCGAAAGCTGCAAGCAGGCTAATCACCGGCATATTTTTACCTTTTGCCTTGTTCAGATCATTTACCCCGACAGTATATGTCATAACGCTGTTTACATCATCAGGTGTCTTGTAATGTATTTCAATAAAGGCAAATTCATCTTTATTGCCTTCACTTTCAGTCTTGACATATCTTGTTGAATACGTTTTTTCAGCCGTTCCCTTACTGAATTCAATCAGGGCAACAACATTATGCTCAGAGCCGATTCCGTCAACAGCCTTTTCAGTATCATTGAATTCCTGCTGAGTCAGTACCCTTGCATCATATCCTATCAGACGGTATTTCTTTACATAATACGGATTAAGCTCAACGGAAATCTTGACATCCTTTGCAACTGTCACAAGACTTGAAACAAGCTTTTCCCAGAGATTATCCCTGATATCCTCAGGATTTGTGACAAAGGTATAATTTCCGTTGCCGTTTCTTGCGAGGGCTTCCATCTTATTGTCCTTGAAATTATCCCTGCCGAATCCTACAATAGAAAGATATATTCCCGTTTCCTTCTTTTTGCGGATAAACTCAGACAGATTCGCTTCACCAGTTATACCGAAGTTGAAATCACCGTCTGTAAAGATAAACACACGGTTGTTGCCTTCCTCGTCAAAATTATCCGAAAGATAATTGTATGCATTTGTCAGTCCCTCGCTGCCGTTTGTGCAGCCGCCTATTCCGTCAATTGAAAGGATAGTATCAATGCAGTCGTCAGGATCAATGTACTTCTTTTTCTCCGCAACCGTTACAGTTCTGTCTGAGTACGCTATAACAGAAATAAAGTCGCCTGTTTTAAGCTTGCTCATTATCGCTGCAATTGACATCTGAGTCAGAACCCAGTCATTTTCCATGCTTCCGGAAACATCGACAAGAAATGCCAGATTCTGTCTGACCTTCTTCGGGGATTTTTTTGCCTTGAGTCCGACCATCATAAGCTCGCTGCCCTCATTCCACGGACATTTGCCGTGATCGATGCTTATCCTGAACAGATCATCTTTTTCAGGCTTTTTAAGCTTAAACGGATATGAATTTATTATTTCCTCAATTCTGACAAAGCTTTTGTCAATTTTCCCTGACTGTGCAACCCTGTCCCTTATATATGACCATGAAGCACTGTTGACATTTGCCGAAAAGATCATCTGAGGCTTGTCAAGCGGACCTGATTCTTCTATTTCTGCGGCATTGCTGGTTTCCGCAGTATTAAAATCAGGAGCTTCTTCCGGCATT
>ONRO01000199.1 GCA_900320235.1 uncultured Eubacteriales bacterium | reverse complement strand
ATTTTTAAATAGTAATAGTCAAATAATTACAGATACAGAAATTATTTTGTTTGAATAAACGAAAAAAATGATGTAATTTGTAAATACGATACTTGATTTTATACATATGGTGATTTATAATTGATTTACGTTGTAGAAAAATGTATAATATGCTGTTAAAGCTTCAATATGCGGCCTGTCAAAAAGATGATCGGGCAGCAGGAGGATCATACAGCGTCAAAATGAAAAAAATGCCATATTATGATATTATCTGAAGCTTTCCGTTTGAGAAACCATTGTTATTACAGATGGCTGATGATCAGGAGAGGAGGATGAGGTCTTTGGTAAAGACACAGAATGATAAAGAATTCCGGAAGGAACAGCGTTCCCGGCGCAGAGATGAGCGGCGGGGAATAAGACGTGAACGCAGAGAAAGAGTAACACTGCTGGCATCAAGATGGAAAAGCGGATTTTTTAATGTTTTTTTCAGCCGTTTTGGTCTGATCATACTGATGATAATTTTTCAGGCGCTTGCGATGATGACCATATGGTCATTTTTTGAAGAACTGATTGGAAATTATATTCTTGTAGTTCAGACATTTTTTGAAATAATAGTTATTATAGCGCTGATAAACAGACCGATGGATAACTCTGCAAAGCTTTCGTGGTTATTGCTGATTACACTGATACCGCTTGCAGGAACGCTGTTTTATGTATGGACTTCCATTGAAATGGGCTACGGAACAATAAAAAAGCGTTTGACCAAGATAACAAATGACAGTTCAAAGCTTATGGTACAAAGTGATGCAGCAATGAAAAAAATGGAAAGCATCAACTTTGAATCAGCAGCACTTGGAAAATATCTTGAGCAGTACGATTCAACGGCTGTTTTTGAAAATGTAAGCGTAAAATATTTTCCGCTCGGACAGGACAAGTTTCTGAGGATGCTTGAAGAGCTTGAAAAGGCTGAGAAATTTATTTTCCTCGAATATTTTATTGTTGAAGAAGGATATATGTGGGGAAGGATACTTGATGTTCTTGAAAGAAAGGCGAAGAGCGGAGTTGAAATCAGGGTTATGTATGACGGAACCTGTGAATTCTCAAAGCTGCCGCATGATTATTCAAAAAGGCTGAAGAACATCGGCATACAGTGCAGGGTATGGGAAAGGATCAAGCCTGTCATCACATCATCATACAATTACCGGGATCACAGAAAGATTCTTGTTATAGACGGAAAAACCGCATTTTGCGGAGGAGTTAATCTTGCGGACGAATATATCAACAGAGTTGAAAAATTCGGTCACTGGAAGGATACTGCGATCATGCTGAGAGGTTCGGCAGTTGACAGTTTTACATTGATGTTTCTTCAGATGTGGAATGTTAAAACGCCGGCGAAGAACATGGAGGATTTTTCGCAGTACTTCAACAGATATGACAAAAGCATAAGAGCAGAGGGCTGCATTATTCCATATGCAGAATCACCGCTAAATAATCATAAGATAGCCGAGCGGGTTTATACAGACATACTTTACAGTGCGAAAAAATATGTCTATATAATGACTCCATATCTGATTCTTGACGGCGAGTTGACGGCAGCGCTCAGGTTTGCAGCTGAAAGAGGTGTTGACGTCAAGATGATACTTCCCGGAATCCCCGACAAAAAAGCTGTATGGCTGCTTGCGAAGAATCAGTACAGTTATCTGATGGAAGCAGGTGTTAAGATTTACGAATATGTTCCGGGCTTTGTTCATTCAAAGATATTCCTCAGTGATGATATAAAGGCTGTTGTCGGAACGATAAATCTTGATTACAGAAGTTTATATCATCATTTTGAATGTGCAGCATATATGGCAGGAACGCCTTGTATTGATGATATTCATAAGGATTTTGACAAAACATTTGAATACTGTGAGCTTATAACTCCTGAAAAGATAAAAAGTGAAAGTATTCTGACGAAATTGATTGGTGCAGTAATGCGTATTATCGCACCGCTTCTTTGATAAGATAAAACAGCTGTCTATGTTCAGGCGGCTGTTTCTTGATTTTGCAAGTCTTTTCAAAGCTGTGGGGAGTCCAGTGGGTCAACAATCTCTGATTGCCGAATGCAGTCGCCCGGGGAAAGTGCACTCGTGGTACGGCAAAATCCCCTGACTGTAATCCCTCGGTAAGGCGGATGATTTTCAAATTATTTATCGTCAGTGGGTTTTATATGAGTGAGGGCGGAGTTATCACGCTTAATAGCTGTGGAAGTTGGCTTGCCT
>ONRO01000260.1 GCA_900320235.1 uncultured Eubacteriales bacterium | reverse complement strand
GGAAATATTTCCCGGCTTCCGCCGTACATATCATCTCCTGCAAGCGGATGTCCTGTGCTTGAAAAATGTGCCCTTATCTGATGCGTTCTGCCGGTTTCAAGCCATATTTCAAGAAGCGTGTATTCATCCTTGTAGTTTTCAAGCACTCTGTAATGCGTAACAGCCCTTTGTCCGCCCTTTCCTGCTTCACGCTGTATTGTGTGACCTTCCTTTATCCTCAGCGGACTGTCAATTGTTCCGCTGCCTGTTATCTTTCCGTGACAGAGTGCATGATATATTTTCATGTTGTTCTCCGGAAGAAATGCCGCTGCATATCTGTTCTTTGCACAAAGTACAAGTCCGGATGTGTCCTTGTCAAGACGACTGACCGGACGGAATGCATAGCTTTCGCCTTTCAGACTCATATAATACGCAGCAGCATTTGCAAGCGTATTATCTTTGTATTCATGCACAGGATGGACAGGCATCCCTGCAGGCTTGTCAAAAATTATTATACAGTCATCTTCATAGGCTGCTCTGACATTTATCTCTGAGGGTTTTATTTTCGGCTCGTCCTCCGGCAGAGTTATTGTCAGAATATCTCCGCTATGAAGTATGTCAATGCTTCTTATCATCTGTCCGGAAAGCATGATTCCATTTTCAACACGTTTCAGCTTTGCAAGAGTCCGCGCCGAAACATTGCAGTGCTTTCTGAGAAAATGCTTTACAGTTATTCCATCAAGCTCATCAGGTACTGTGAATTTCATCTCAGCCCTCCGCAACAGAAAAAATCTGAGTCAGCCCGGTTATATGATAATCACAAAGCTCATTCGGCATTGATATCCTGTTTGCCGGGTCATAGACACAGGTGTCAAGTCCTGCATTTCTTCCTCCCTGCATATCAGAGCTGAGCGAATCCCCTACAACAAGTATTTTTGACTTGTCCTTTTCAGGAATATCCTCAAGCACATAATCAAAGAATTTTTTGTCAGGCTTGTTCATTCCGATCTCATCTGAAATATAAAGCTTTTTTATATAGTCTGTGATATCTGTTTTTGCAAAACGTCCTCTCTGAACCTTTTTCAGACCGTTGGTTATTATATAGATATCAAAGCTTTGTGATAATCTTTCAAGAGCTTCCTGTGCACCGTCGATAAGTATTGCCTGCTCTGACAGCCGGTCAACATATGTATCGGCAAGTATCTCTGTATTCTCAAAGCCTTCAAAGCATTTTTCGATCAGCTCACGGAACCTCTGTACACGCAGCTCTGAACGTGTGATATGGCTCATCTCGAATTCCTTCCACAGCTTTGTATTTATCGTGGAAAAGCTTTCGCATATTTCATCGCTGAATTCCAGTCCGTGATATTCCAGTGCTTCCTTCAAAGCCTGATATTCACATTTTCCGAAATCAAAAATTGTTTCATCCGCATCCATCAGCAGTGTAGTGTATTTCATTCTTCTATCCCTTCTTTTTCCTGATTATTATAATGGCACATTTTTTGCTGATAAATCCATGCCGCATTATTCTGCCGGCTCATGCTTTACCAGTTCCGAGTATCTTGTTTGTAAAATCCACCATCGAGCCATATGGTGAAATATCATCTTCAGGTATCCTGTATCTTATGTCTGATTTCTGTGCTTTCTTTCCTGAATCCTGATCCGGCTTTACAAAACAACCGGCGATGTATGCATTTTCATCTTTATCGAGTCCTGCTGTAATATACTCACCTGTGAACAGACTGCATATATCATGCCATTCAGATGTTTCACACTGTCCGCGGCTGTTATCTCCCGCACAAAGTACATGACCGTCTGAGCTTAATGCTGCAATATGCTTTTTCCCGGCACTCAGGCTGATTATATTCTTCCAGCTGTCAACATCAGTATTCTGAGCTTCTCCAATAAGTCTGACTGTTCCGTCAGAGAAAAGCTGCAAAGCAAAATCCTCACAAAAGCAGACATCCGGTCTGACTCCTGAAAGCGATCTGATATCATTTTCTGATAAACTGTATGCCGACTGTATCTTTCTGCCTTCCATTTTTTCAGCTCCTCATTTTTTTTACATATATCATAGTATAGCATCTTTTTCGTCAATTGTCATTATCCTTCCCACTGACGGCAGCGTGGTTTTGAACATATATACCTGCCGGCGTGCCGTCGGTGTCGCAATTCACGGCTTAGCCAGCATAATAATAGTTTTTCCCGGCACCGCCCGTTTTTTTAGCCTGACCGGCGCGCCGCCGGTGTCGCAATTAACGACTTAGTCAGCATAATAAATTTTTTCCCAGCACCGCCCGTTTTTTTAGCTTGAACTGCTGATATATTTACTGCTTTAAAAGTATCTGAGCACTTATAAAATTCCTGTCCCCTGAGTCCAATCTTCTCAGGCGAGTCAACTTACCGGATTATCAGCATAACAACTCCACCACGCTCACACGAAGCTAATCGCCGC